>CALPVI020000180.1 GCA_943326975.2 Actinomyces viscosus
AAAGAACAAGGAACGTTACAACCATACGGAAGTGTTCAATATTCAGTTTATCAAGCTCTTAAAGACCCAATGATTGTCTATGAAGCTGGGATAAACTATTTAATAAATGGTGATCATCATAGTAAGTTGACGCTTGGATATCAGTCAAGACCTGTTTTTAGAGATGATTCAAACGGAAACTTAAGATCAACAACTACAAAAGGAATGGTAACCCTTCAATATCAGATTTCATTTTAGAAATCTTTGTAACAATTTTCATTCATGTGTTTTTTATGTGATAAGATGGTATTAGACATTAGTTTAACACCATTTTTATTTAATATAATCAACTAAGGGAAATGTATATTGTTTAAAATGTATCTTTGCAAAAAAAAATACAAATCATGACAGAAGAAATTAAATCAGTAAGTTACTGTGTAGGTATGAGTATAGCAGATAGCTTACTTCAACAAGATTTAGGAGGTTTATCAACTGAAGTATTAGCAGAAGCAATAAATGATGTATTTGCTGGAAAAGCAGTTAAATTTTCTCCAAACGAAGCAAATGATATTATTCAGACATATTTAAATGGTCAAGCGGAACAGAAATTTGCTGAAATAAAAGGCGAAGGCGAAGCTTTTTTAAATGAAAATAAATCTAAAACAGGAGTAACAGTAACTGCATCTGGATTACAATATGAAATTATAGAAGCTGGATCAGGTGAAAAACCATCTGCAACAAATACTGTGAAAGTTCATTATCATGGAACATTAATCGATGGAACTGTATTTGATAGTTCTATTCAAAGAGGTGAGCCAGCAACATTTGGAGTTAATCAAGTGATTCCAGGTTGGACAGAAGCTTTACAATTAATGCCTATTGGATCAAAATATCGTTTATATATTCCTCAAGAATTAGCATATGGAGCACACCCTCATCCAGGTGGAGCAATTAAACCGTATAGCGCTTTAGTTTTTGATGTTGAGTTGTTAGATATTTTAAAATAATTGATTTACATGAAAAAAATACTATTTTTCTTTGCACTTGTTGGAATTATTTCTTCATGTGGAGATTCAAACACAAATGAAGAAGAGGTTGTCAAACTAGAAAGTTTTAAAGATAAATTATCTTATTCTTTCGGTGTAGAGCAAGTGAAGCAAATGACAAACGATCCAAATTTTAAAAGTATGGATCAGAAAATGTTGTTAGAGGGTTTTAATTTAGGTTTAAATTCTAAAGAAACTCAAATAGATCCTGCATGTAAAGAAGTTTTACAAAAAATGTTTGGTCCTTATGGCCAAGATTTTGAAGTTGCTTATGTAAAAGAAGGTTCAAAATGCATAGGTAAAGTAATTGGTTTTGAATTCATTAAATTTGTTAAGAGTATTGGTGGAGAATCTAAAATTGATGTAAAAATGGTTGAAGTAGGTTTCAAGCATGCTTTACAGAAAAAAGACTCATTAGTATCTGAAAAAATTAGAATGGAATTGATTAACAATTTTGTAACAGAATTAAATAGAGCTTCTAGTACTAAAATGCTAGATGAAGCTAATAAGATTCCCAATGCAAAGAAATTATCAAACGGGATTGTAATAGAAACAATTCAAGAAGGTAATGGTGTTTCTCCAACTCCTGCTGATGATGTAGAAGCAGATTACATTTTAACGAATGCTAAAGGAGATACGCTAGAAAGTTCTTTTAAAATCAAGCAAATGCAAGGTTCAAAAGAAGCTCCAAAGTTTAATTTATCAGGAGTTATAGAAGGATGGAGATTAGCTTTTCCCAATTTGAAAAAAGGGGGTAAATATAGATTATATATACCTGCTAATTTAGCTTATGGTGATCAAAAAGGTGCTTTGTGTTTTTACATTGAATTTATCAATTTTGGTAAAGCAGGTACTTTAGTTAAACCACAACCTCCTCAAATGGGAATGTAAGTTTAAAACATATTTTAAATAAAAAAAACCGGGATATCCCCGGTTTTTTTTATAAACGAATAAAAAGGGCTATTCTATAAATTACTGGTAAGTAACCTGTTATAGCATGTGTTATAGGATCAGTCTTCTTCATTACATAACTAGTTCTAAAAGGGCTGTTTTTATCATTAATTACATCGTAAAAAACACCTACATTTAATCTGAATTTTTCATTGTATTCCTTTGAAAATCCTCCACCAATAAAGAAATTGGGAACCCATTTAGCTTTACTTACATTGTTTACTATTGCATATGGATTTTTTAGCATTTCAGTTTCAGCACCTATAAAAAGTATATTTTGAATTCTATAATGAGCAAATAAACCTCCACCTATTATATTGGCATGTCCGGTATAATTTGTAAGGTATGCATTAGACCAATAACGCATTAAACGAAAAGATGGGCCATATACAAAATTTTCATTTGATGGAGATTTTAAACCATATTTCACACCTAGTCCAAATGATCCTCCTTGATTAGAGGCTCCAAAAAAACAATCAATCCCAATTTCTGAATTTTCAAAAGTTTGGGAATACAAGTTAATACTAAAGCATAGACTGATAAATCCAAAATAAATTTTTTTCATAGACATATTTTTATCGTGCGGCGAAATTACAATTTATTTTTTCTTAAAAGTTTTATTTAATAAATATGCCGATTATCTTTGCTGAAAATTATATACTATGCATTTACTTGATGGAAAAGCGACTTCTGACCAAATTAAAAAAGAGTTAATGGAAGCTGTTCAATTACGCAAAAAAGAAGGTAGAAAAATTCCACATTTAGCAGCAATATTAGTAGGAAATGATGGAGGTTCATTGACTTATGTAAATGCAAAAGTAAAAGCTTGTGAATTAATTGGTTTCGAAAGTACATTGATACGATATGATGAAACTGTATCTGAAGAAGTATTATTAGATAAAGTACAAGCATTAAATAATGATAAAAGTGTAGATGGTTTTATTGTACAGTTGCCATTACCAAAACATATAGACGAACTTAAAATAACACAAGCAATAGATCCTAAAAAAGATGTGGATGGCTTTCATCCGGTTAATTTAGGGAATATGATGTTAAATATTCCAAGTTTTTTACCAGCAACACCGGCGGGTATAATTGAATTAATCAAAAGAAATAATATTGAAACGGAAGGTAAAAATTGTGTGATTATTGGAAGAAGTAATATCGTTGGAATGCCTTTAAGCTTGATGTTAAGTAAAAATACGAATCCAGGAAATTGCACTGTAACATTGGCCCATAGCAAAACTAAAAATATAAAATCAATTTGTCAAAATGCTGATATTATAATTGCAGCTCTTGGTCAACCAGGATTCGTTAAAGAAGATATGGTTAAAGAAGGTGCTGTAATAATTGATGTTGGTACAACTAGAGTTTTGGATGCTACAAATCCAAAAGGGTGGAGGTTGTCGGGAGATGTTGATTTTCAAAAAGTTGCGCCTAAATGTTCATTTATAACTCCTGTTCCTGGTGGTGTTGGACCAATGACAATCGCTTCGTTGATGATTAATACTTTAAGAGCCTTAGATTTAAAAGGGAAATAATAAAATTTTCTTTAGTATAAATAAAAAAGAACACAATGAAATATCTTGAAGAATTAAATTATGCTAAGGAGAATAAAGAGACTTTTAAAAAAATATTAACCAAAATTCAAAAAGATAAAAACAAGAAGATGGATCTTGTTTTTTCTGATTTACATGATAAAACATTTCGTAAAATAGATTGTTTGTCTTGTGCCAATTGTTGTAAAACGACAAGTCCAATCTTTAGGGATATTGATATAAAAAGAATCTCTAAAAGATTGAGACAAACAGAAAAACAATTTGTGTCAGAGAATTTAAGATTAGATGAAGATAAAGATTATGTTTTAAAAAAATCACCCTGTTTATTTTTAGAAAGTGATAATACATGTAGGATATATGAGGATCGTCCATTAGCATGTAGAGAATATCCGCATACCGATAGAAAAAATATTTATCAAATAATGGATTTAACAATTGTTAATGCAGAAATATGCCCTGCTGTATCTCAAATAGTTAAAACAATTCAATTAAATATTGAGAAGAAGTCAAATTAAAAAATATTCTACTTTTTCTAAAATTTATTACTCTAATAATCAACCTTTTTCTATAAGTTTACGTCCTAGTAATAGAAAATGAATTAAACTATGAAATTTCACCAAAGATTGCTACTATTTGTAGCGGTTTTTTATTTTAGCACTATGCTCTATTCTCAGAGAGCAAAAGATGGTGAATTTACCTCTACTGCTTTAAATCAAGTTGTAAATTCTTATACTTTTTTAACTGCAAATGCTACAGCTGGTTCATCTTCAATTTCTGTAAATAATGCATCTATTTTTTCACAAGGTGATTTAATTTTAATTATTCAAATGCAAGGGGCTTCTTTGGATGTAAATACAATACCTACATCAGGTTGGGGAGCTCATTATACAATTCCACAAAGTGTCTCGATAGATTGGCATCTTTCAGCAGATATTTGGGGAGGGATTACTAATTACAACAATTGTGGAAAGTTTGAACAAATCGAGGTGGTAAGTGTTTCAGGTAGTTCGATGGTTAATTTTCAGTGTGCTTTAATTAATGATTATACAGCTACTAGTAAAGTTCAGGTAATACGTGTGCCTCGTTATAAAAATGTAACAATTAACGCTGCTAATTCAGTCGTACCTATTGCTTGGAATGGTCAAACGGGAGGAGTAGTAGCGATGGAGATAGATGGAGACTTAACAATAAATGGTACTGGGAAAATTTCAGCAACTAATTACGGTTTTAGAGGAGGTCTTGCTGATAATAAAGGAGGTGCATCTACAGGCGTTTCAACTGGATTAGCGGCTGCAGGGACTGGAGTTGGTGACACCTATTTGGGTTCTGACTTGGGGGTGAATGGAGCAAGAAAAGGTGAAGGTATTGGTGGTGATTCTATTATTTATCGATCCATATATTATTC
>CALPVI020000181.1 GCA_943326975.2 Actinomyces viscosus
GTAATTATTTCTGTTTCCTATCGACTTTCATTAGCTGTTCCAAAAGTAAATACATCCTATGGAGCAATTGAAAGTGAATTGAAAGAAATGAATATTTTAACACCATCTATAAAAGAAGTCAGTCAGGCCGTAATCAACATACGATCTAGCAAATTACCTAACCCAAAAGAAATTGGAAATGCTGGTAGTTTCTTTAAAAACCCTGTAATCACTAAAGATCTTTTCGCTAAATTAATCGTTGAATTTCCTACTATACCTAACTATCCTGCTGAAAATGAAGGGAAAAAAATAGCGGCGGGATGGTTAATCGAACAATGTGGTTGGAAAGGTAGAACATTGGGGCATTATGGTGTACATAAATTACAAGCATTAGTTTTAGTTAATTACAACGGAGCAACAGGAACTGAAATTTATAATTTATCATCTTCCATCATTAAAGATGTCGAAGATAAATTTAATATCACTTTAGAAAGAGAAGTTAATATTCTCTAAAAAGTATAGTTAACCCATAATTTTGAATTAACTTTGTTTATATTCTTAAAAGAGCGATGGAATTTAAATTAAATACGATTGAAGAAGCAATCGAAGAAATAAAAAACGGTAAAGTAATCATTGTAGTTGATGATGAAGATCGTGAAAACGAAGGAGATTTTTTAACTGCAGCAAGAAATGTAACACCTGAAATCGTAAACTTTATGGCTACTCATGGTCGTGGTTTAATTTGTGCACCACTTCCTGAAGAGCGTTGCGACGAACTAGGGTTAGAATTGATGGTAAAATCAAATTCAGCTGTTTACGAAACTGCTTTCACTGTTTCTGTTGATTTAAATGGACATGGTTGTACGACAGGAATTTCTGCAAGTGATCGTTCTAAAACTATTCAAGCATTAATTGACCCAAAAATTCATCCATCTGAATTGGGAAAACCAGGACATATTTTCCCATTGAGAGCAAAAAAAGGTGGTGTTTTGCGTCGTGCAGGTCATACAGAAGCGGCTGTTGATTTAGCAAGAATGTCTGGTTTTGAGCCTGCTGGAGTAATTGTAGAAATCTTAAACGAAGATGGAACAATGGCGCGCTTACCTCAATTATTTGAAATCGCTCAAAAATTCGATTTAAAAATTATTTCAATCGAAGATTTAATTGAATATAGAATTAAAAACGAATCTTTAATTGATCGATTAGTAGATGTCAAAATGCCTACTGAATGGGGTGATTTTGAACTAATTGCATACAAAGAAAAAAATACTGGACAAGAACATTTAGCTCTTATTAAAGGAAAATGGGATAAAAATGAACCTGTATTGGTTCGTGTCCATTCATCTTGTATGACTGGAGATATTTTTGGTTCTTGTAGATGTGATTGTGGTCCTCAACTTCATAAAGCAATGGAAATGATTGAAAAAGAAGGTAAAGGGGTAATCGTTTATATGAATCAAGAAGGAAGAGGAATCGGACTTGTAAATAAATTAAGAGCTTATAAACTACAAGAAGAAGGTTACGATACAGTGGAAGCTAATTTAAAACTTGGTTTTAAAATGGACGAGAGAGACTACGGTATTGGAGCTCAAATCATTAGAGATTTAGGAATTGCTAAAATGAAATTAATGTCTAACAATCCTACAAAACGTACTGGTTTAGTGGGCTATGGTTTAGAGATAATTGAAAATGTTGCCTTAGAAGTAGATAGCAATGCACATAATGAAAGCTATTTAAGAACTAAGCGAGACAAAATGGGGCATTCGTTAAAAATGAAAAAATAATGCTTGAAGCAAAAGGCTTAAAAAAATCTTATGATTCTCTTCAAATATTGAAAGGAATAGATTTATCTATTTCAAAAGGGGAGATTGTATCGATTGTTGGCTCTTCAGGTGCAGGTAAAACTACCCTACTTCAAATTTTAGGTACACTTGACAAACCTGATTCAGGAAAATTTTCAATTGATGGTATCGAACCATTTCTTTTGAACTCAAAAAAGCTTTCTGATTTTAGAAACTCAAACATTGGTTTTATTTTTCAGTTTCATCAATTGTTACCTGAATTTACTGCTATTGAGAATATTTGCCTTCCTGCTCTTATCAAAGGCACAAACCTCATAGATGCAAAAAAAGAAGGTCTTAAAATTTTATCCTTGTTAGGATTGAATGAAAGAGCAGAACATAAACCTAGTGAACTTTCAGGGGGCGAACAACAAAGAGTTGCGGTTGCACGTTCATTAATCAATAGTCCTAAGATTATCTTTGCTGATGAACCTTCTGGTAATTTAGATTCTCAAAATTCACAAGAATTACATCAATTATTTTTCGATTTAAGACAGGAATTCAATCAAACATTTGTTATCGTTACTCACAATGAATCTCTAGCAAATATGGCAGATCGAAAATTAGTCATGGCTGATGGAAATATAATTTAATCGTTAAATTTCATCTAATTAATGTACCAATTTAAAAACAGGTCTGAATTAATCTCTTTTTTAGATGAAAAAGCTGAACAATACAATTCACCTGAATTTATTCCTACTGATCCGATTCAATTACCTCATCGTTTCACCCAAAAAGAAGATATTGAAATTGTTGCTTTTTTAGTATCAACCATTGCTTGGGGAAACAGAACAAGCATCATTAAAAGTGGTGAACGTTTATTGGAAATAATGGAGAATCGTCCATTTGAATTCATAACTAACTATTCAGAATCAAATGCCAAAGAGTTGAAATTTGTTCATCGTACTTTTAATACTTTCGATCTAGATTTTTTCTTTAGAAGTCTTCATACCATTTATAAAAACAAAGGTTTAGAGGGCTCCTTTTCAAAACACTCATCTATTTTTGGATCACAAGGTAGAATTATTGAATTCAGAAAAGAATTTCTAAAAACAGATCACGAAGAACGTTCGCAAAAACACATATCCAATCCTGAAAAAAACTCAGCAGCTAAACGCTTAAACATGTTTTTAAGATGGATGTCAAGACAAGATTCTAAAGGTGTTGATTTCGGAATTTGGAAAAGTATATCACCAAGTGAACTTTCTCTACCATTGGATGTACACACTGCTAATGTAAGTCGAAAATTAGGTCTTATCACTCGAAAACAAAATGATGGAAAGGCTTTAAATGAATTAATGGACCATTTACGTTCTTTTGACGCAAATGATCCATCTAAATATGATTTTGCACTTTTTGGATTGGGTGCTTTTGAAGGCTTCTAAATTAGAATCCGCTTTTACTTTGAGTTGGAGCAATAACAGTTCCACTTTTTTTAATCGGTTCTGAAATTACTGATCCACCATCTTTCTTGTTAATTATTACAGGTTGATCAGAACTTGGTTTGCCGCTTGGTTTAGTTGATGGCGAATTCAAAATCACTTCACCAAAAACTTTACCTCCATTTTTTAAAACTCCTTTATCTTTAGGCGTATCCTCAACAATTACAGGTTCTGAACTATGTGTATTCGTTTTCATTGAATTATCCTCTTCAGGTTTATTTTGTATTTGAGGTTTTTCATTTGAACCCTCTTTTGTTTTCCCTTGCTCAACCTGATTATTATCTATCTTTTTATCATTTACATTTTCAAAAGTATGCTGATCTTTTTCAATAACCTTAGGAACATCTCTTAATACAACTCCTTTCGTATTATCTTCAAAATCAGGTCTTGGTGAGGGCGGTATATTCAAGTAGGCATTATCGTATATACATCCTTTCAATTCATCACCTCTCACCCCTTGTTCTTCACAAACTCTCTGAGCTTTAACACGTTGATTTTGATTTAAGTCACCAATAGTTTTGTGATTTTTCGGAAAAGAATAATCAGTAAATGATGTCGTATTTTCACCTGGTGCATAATCGAAAAGTGTTGTCATGTCATTTATTCTCCAACTATCACCAAAATCTTTTGTTAATCTTTCTAAATAATCTTTCTCTCCTCTATTAGCTGCTTCTGAAATGGATGTATTTCCAAAAATTACTCTATATTTTTCCATAGAAGCATATAAATCAGGCTGATTTTTACCTCGCGTACTAAGGTCATCTTTTGCAATACCATTTGCATTTCCCAACAATCCTTCATAACCTTCCATCACACATGGAAAAACCAAAGTTGAAATATTAATTGTTCCAAAACGACCATTGCTTCGAATATTTAGTGACACTTTTTCACCAGTAGGCCAATTCACAACATATTCATTTCCTTTGCAAGTAATTATTCCACCATGAGGGAGAAAATAAGGACGTAGACTTGCTTTTATTGGTTTTCCATCTAAACGTATAGGTGTTGAGATATCTGAATCAGGCTTTTCATTCGCATAAAAACAAACCCTATCTCCACCAACATTCATTGCTACGGCAGTATTTAAGGCAAAATCATCTCCATTTGCAGTTTGTCTCGCCTGCACATTTACAAAGCCTGATTTTGATTTTGCTAATGTAAATTCTCCGACTGATTGAAGCGAAAAAAAATTACCATCAAAAGATGAAAAATGAGGATCTCCAAAACTTCTACCAGATGAAGTAGTACAAGTTGGACGTGCGAAAAATTCATCAATAAAATTCCATTGTTCTTTATTATTTGAAACTTTACGTTCATTTGAAATTGTTGTACGAATTCTCTCCTTTTGATCTTGAGGCAACATTGTCATCATTTCATATGGCGTAAACACTTCTGGAAAAGTTCTTGTCGGAATTGTTTTATTTTGAGAAATTGCTAAAATGGAATTTGACAACCACTCTCCTCTAACAACATCCCATTTCACTAAATCTGTTTTAATCGATTCAAATTCCCTTTCGAAAGTGTTCTCTTGAGAAATAGCATTCATAGAAAAAAGAATCCCGATGCTTATACTTAAAATTAATTGTTTCATAATCAATCTATTTGATTTAACATTCTACATTTTGATCTTTCTGTTTGAATACTCTTTTTCAATTTTTATGCCAAA
>CALPVI020000182.1 GCA_943326975.2 Actinomyces viscosus
ATCAAACGTTCCTTTATTTATTGGGTTAGATGCCGAATGGGGTATTCAAATGCGTATTTTCGGTGAAGAGCGATTTCCTTATGCATATACAATTGGTGCAGCCGATGATGTGAAATTAACCGAACGCATTGGTGGAATGATGGCGCAAGAATGCAAAGAATTGGGTATTCATTTAAATTTTTCACCTGTTGCTGATGTAAATAGTAACCCAGAAAATCCAGTAATTGGATTTCGTTCTTTTGGTGAAGATCCAAAGAAAGTTGCTGAGCATGTAAATGCAATGGTAAAAGGAATGGAAGAAAATGGAGTGATGACTAGTATCAAACATTTTCCAGGACACGGTAATACCGATAAAGATTCTCATTTGGAATTACCTATGGTATCAACTTCATTGAAAAGTATAAAAAATGTTGACTTTTTACCATTCAAAGAAGGTATTTCTGCAGGATCATCATCAGTTATGGTTGGTCATTTGAATGTACCGGCTATAGATCCATCAGGTTTGCCAAGTAGCTTATCGAAAAGAACGATTCAAGGATATTTACAAGATACATTAGGCTTCAAAGGTTTGGTAATTAGTGATGCATTAAATATGAAAGCGATTGCAGATCAATATGGTAAAACAGAGGCAGTAGTAAAAGCATTTGAAGCAGGTTGTGACATTTTATTATTTCCTGAAAGTGTAAATGATGCTATTGAAGCTATTGCAAAAAAAGTGAGAGAAGGTAAAATAGCAAAACTGGAAATAGATGAACGTTGTTTGAAAGTGTTGAAATCAAAATTTCAGTTTGTTGTTCAGCCAAAAACTAAAACAAAATTCACGGAAGGTGAAATTGATTGGGCAAAGAAGGAAGTGTATGAGAAAGCATTGAACGTTTTGAAAAATGAAGATAACGCCTTGCCACTTGCTAAATTAGATAAGAAAATAGCAAGAGTAAGTATTGGTTCACATACAGCTCCATTTAGAGAGGGAATCGACAGATTTTCTAAAATTGATCATTTTCATTTTTATACAGCTGATGAAGCCATTGAAAGAATGGGAAATCAATTAAAAGATTATGATGTTATTATCACAGCATTGCATTCTAAAACGGTTCGACCAAAAAATGATTTTGGAATGCCTAAAGGTTGGAGAACATGGATTTCGAATCTTCCAAAGAACAAACAAAATATTCTTTTCATATTTGGTAATCCTTTGTTATTAAGTGAAAATTTAGAATTGTCTCATGTTCAGTCAGTTGTGGTTGGATATGAAAACCACCCATTGTTATTGGATAGAGCCTCTCAATTATTATTTGGGGCATTAGAAGTAAATGGAAAATTACCATTTACGGTTTCAAAAACATTTCCAATTGGTGCTGGTCAAAAAGTAAAATGGGGTGGAAGATTAAAATACTCTCAGCCTGAGGAATTAGGAATTAACCCAGATGATTTAAAAGAAATTGATCGTATAGCTGAAAATGGAATTGATAAAGGAGCATTTCCTGGTTGTCAAATTGTATTTGCTGTAGATGGTAAAATCGTTTATCAAAAAGCATTTGGTAATAAAACGTATGAAGATTCAATTCCAGTAAAAAATACTGATGTATACGACATTGCATCAGTTACAAAAATCGCTGGTTCTACATTTGGAGTAATGAAATTACAAACACAAGGAAAATTTTCGTGTGATAAACAATTAAAAGATTATATTTCAGAAGTTACAGGAACTGGAGATTTTGGGAATATCTTGATTCGTGATATGATGACGCATCAAGCTGGTTTAACACCTTGGATTCCTTTTTTCAGAAAGACATTAGTGAACGGAGAATTAAATCCTGTATTATTTTCAACTGAAAAGAAAAAAGGTTTTGAGACGCACGTAGCGAAAGATTTATGGATCAAAGATTCATACAAAGACACTTTGTATAGCATGATTTTGAAATCAACTTTAGGCCCAAAAAAATATGAATATTCAGATTTGGGGTATTATTTCATCAAGAAAATCGTTGAAAAACAAACTGGTTTAGGGTTTGATTCATATTTGATGCAAAATTTATATGAACCAATGGGGTTACAATATATGCGATATCAACCCTTGAAACATTTTCCATTATCGAAAATCGCACCAACGGAGAATGATAAAGCATTTAGACATCAACAAGTTCATGGTTATGTTCATGATCCTGGTGCAGCAATGATGGGTGGGGTTGCAGGTCATGCAGGTTTATTTTCGAATGCAGCAGATTTAGCTTCAGTTATGCAAGTTTTCATGAATAGAGGTTATTATGGAGGAGTTTCATATTTAGATCCTGAAGTTGTAGATGAATATACCAAATGTCAATTTTGTCCAGGAAATAGAAGAGGTTTAGGTTTTGATCGACCTAAAAATAGTGGAGGAGGTACATGTCATGAGTTAGCTTCTCAAAGTAGTTACGGACATTCAGGTTTTACTGGTACGTTAGCATGGTCTGATCCAGCGTATAATATCAATTATGTCTTTTTATCTAACCGAGTTTACCAAAGCCAAGATAATTGGAAAATTCGTGATATGAATATTAGAACAGATATTCAAAAAGCATTTTATGAAGCAGTTATAAATGCTAAAAAGAAAAAGTAATGAAAATAGGAATTGTATTATACCCAACATTTGGTGGAAGTGGAGTTGTCGCTACTGAATTAGGAAAAGCACTTTCTCAAAAAGGTCACGAAATTCATTTCATTACCTATTCTCAACCAGTAAGATTGGGAAGTTTTAGAGAAAATATTTACTATCACGAAGTAGCGGTAAGTAACTATCCATTATTTGAATATCAGCCATATGAAACTATTTTAGCAAGTAAAATGGTGGATGTTGTAAAATATGAAAAATTAGATATTTTACATGTTCATTATGCTATTCCTCACGCTTCTGCAGCTTTTATGGCGCAACAAATATTAGAAGCTCAAGGAATTCGTATACCATTTGTTACAACTTTGCATGGTACTGATATAACTTTAGTAGGAAAAGATCCTTCATTTGAACCTGTGATTTCATTTTGTATTAATAAATCAGATGCAGTTACTGCTGTTTCTGAAAGTTTAAAAAGTGATACTTACACCAATTTCCATACGGTTAGAGATATTAAAGTAATTCCCAATTTCATTGATTCTAAAGAAGAATTATCAGAGGTATCACTTGAAAAAAGAAGGCGTTATGCGCAAGATGATGAAAAAATTCTATGTCATATTTCCAACTTTAGAAAAGTAAAACGTGTTGAAGATGTATTGAGTGTCTTTGCAAAAGTGGTGGAAGAAGTACCCGCGAAATTAATTTTTGTTGGCGATGGACCTGAACGATATAATTTGGAAAGACTTTGTAGAGAGCTTAGTTTGTGTAATAAAGTAATCTTTATTGGAAAAGTGAGTGATACTTCTCATGTATTGGAAATTTCAGATTTGTTTGTATTGCCTTCAGAAACAGAGAGTTTTGGTTTGGCCGCTTTGGAAGCAATGGCGGTTGGAGTGCCAGTAATATCCTCAAATACAGGAGGTATTCCCGAAGTAAATATTCATGGATTTTCAGGTTATCTTTCAAATGTTGGTGATGTAGATGATATGGCAACAAATGCTATAAATTTATTAAAGAATGAAGTTCTTTTTCAACAGTTTAGAAATAATGCGCTACAAAGAGCTAAACAATTTAGTATAGACAAGGTTTTACCTTTGTATGAAGATATATATTATTCATTGATTGATACAGCAGTTCAATAATTAACGAAATTGATATGAAAATTGACGAAATATTAAATACGAAATTTACAAGCCCTCAGCAAAAGGCTTTGATTAATATACGCTATACCTCAAATTTTTTGATTCACTATCAAAATGGTTTTATGGCTGAATATAATATCACCATTCCACAGTTCAATATTTTACGAATTTTAAGAGGTGCGAAAGGTGAATTAAATGTAAATACGGTAAAAGAAAGAATGATTGAAAAATCACCAAATACGACGCGTTTAATGGATAAGTTATTGGCGAAAGATTTGATTAATCGTATTAATTGTCAAGCGGATAGAAGAGTTGTGTATGTTTCAATAACACAAGCAGGTTTAGATTTATTGGCTCAGATAGATGTGAAAATGAAAGAAAGTGTTATGCACCCAAAAGGTATCACAGATGAAGAGGCAGAAACATTGAGTTTTTTGTTAGATAAATTAAGAAATGATTTTATTGAAAATCATTAGTATTTAGCTGAATTAATTTTAAAAATGCAAAAATCTAAAATAAATAGAATTGAAACAGGCTTGTTTTCAATTATTAGTAATAGATTATCTTATCAGCAAAATTCTTTACAAAAATACATTGAAACTCCGTTTTCTGAAACTGCTTTTCAAACTCAAATTGACAAGAAAAAAAATCAATTTACTAAAGAGAAAAGAGTTGAGTTAGTAAATGCTTTAGAACATCAATATAAGAAGCTGAATGTTAATAATGAAGTTATTTCAAATATTAAATTACTTGAAAAAGATACGACTTTTACAGTTACAACAGGTCATCAATTATCTATTTTTACAGGTCCTATTTATTTTATTTATAAGATCTTACATGTTATTAAGTTAACTCAAGAATTAAAAAGTAAAAATCCTGAAAATGATTTTGTTCCCCTATTTTGGATGGCTTCAGAAGACCATGATTTTGAAGAAATTCAATCAGTTTCAATTTTTGGAAATTTAATAAAATGGGACACGGATCAAAAAGGTCCAGTTGGAAGATTTGATTTTAGCTCATTCGAACAAATAAAGTCAAGTTTTTTAAGTTTTTTTAAACATTCTGAATCTGAAGTCTATTCACTAATAGATAATTATTATAGAGGAGAAACATTAGGAGAAGCTACGTTGAATTTAGTGAATCATTTGTTTCAAGAATATGGTTTAGTTATCGTTGATGGTGACAATTTGATATTA
>CALPVI020000183.1 GCA_943326975.2 Actinomyces viscosus
AATACAAAGGAGTATAACATTGTTGATGGACAACAACGAACAGTTACTTTTTCATTGTTACTTATGGCAATCAACCAAACGTATGGAGCTAAAATAAATTTTTTAAATCAATCCTTAACCGATAATAACCACAATTCGCGTAATATTCCCAATAACTTTAGAGCACTCGAAAGGCGCATACATACTATCTCCGATGATAGAGAAAGATTAGATCTTGAGAATTACATAAAAAACAATTGTGAACTGATAGTTGTTATTACCCAAGACATTACCGAAGCTTTCCAGTTTTTTGATTCGCAAAATGCTCGTGGTAAAAAACTGTATCCCCATGATTTACTAAAAGCTTACCACCTTCGGGAAATGAACAATTTAGATATAGTTCAAACAGAAAAAATCATCAAGGAGTGGGAAGATTTAGACCAAAAAAAACTTTCTATATTGTTTAGCGATTATCTTTTTCGTTTAAAAGAATGGATTAAAGGCAACAAAGCTTGGGAACTAAATGAGCATAACATACATAAATTCAAAGGTATTACTCGCAATGGCAACTATCCTTACGCTCAATTCTTCAAGGGAGCTTTTGCCTACGCTGATATGGTAAATCAATCTTCAATTCCATTTGTTTCGGGCATTAACAACCTTAAACCCTTTCAGATAGATGCACCTATTATTGCAGGAAAATCGTTTTTCGACTATGCTAAGCATTATTTCGAAATTCTAAAAGACGTTCAGAATAATGATAAATATGTAGGATATTTTATAAATGACAACGAAATTGTAAAAACCCTCGATTTAAGAATATACAAAAACGGTGTTGGTAATAGTATAACTCGCTTGTTGTTCGACACAGCAGTATTGCTTTATATTGATAGATTTTGTCCTACTGAAAGACCTTCAAAAACGGACAAAGAAATGTTAGAAAAGCAATTTGTTTTGTATGCTTTCATTTGGGCTTACTCACTTAGAGCGCAATATACTAATCTCGGTTGGCAGTCGGCTCAAAATTATATAATGGGAAATGATGCAGTTAAAAATTCATTCAACATCTATAAATTGATAGCTGAGTCCGATTCGCCAGTTACACTTTTAAGTTCAATTTCCGATAAATTGAATCCAATACCGATAGAAAAGATTGTAGCAAAAAAAGATACTATAGATACCGAGTCAAACGGCATTTATCAAAACTATCTGCATTATTTCAGAGAAAATAAATTCATTGAAGAATAATATGTCAAGTAAAAATTTACCACTAAAGGAGCAATCCATAGCAGAACTATACAATGGCAACAGAGTAACTTATGAAGTACCTATTTATCAAAGAAATTATGCTTGGGAAGAAGATGAAATAACCGCTCTTATTCAAGATGTTTACGATGCACATCAAAAAAATAAAAACATTACTAATAAGAGTACTTATTTTATTGGCACATTAGTTTCGTATCACAAAGGCGACGAAGTGTATGAAGTTATTGACGGTCAGCAGCGATTAACCACTATTAATATTGTACTATCAGCCCTTAACATTTCTATTCAGAACAAATTAACTTATAGGGCACGAAAAAAATCAAACGATACCATTAAAAGCATTCCAGAATTTAAAATTGATGAAAAGGATAATGGCATTGTAAATGGCTTTATTTATGCAAAAAATGCTTTAAATAAAATAGTTCCTGAAAATGAAATAGAAAATTTCAAGACATATTTTCAAGAAAACGTACATATTATTCATTACAATGTTCCTAAAGACATCGATTTGAATCATTATTTTGAAATAATGAATTCTAGAGGTGAGCAATTGGAGAAGCACGAAATAATAAAAGCACGGTTGATTGAGAAATTAGATGAAGTAGATAAGGCAAAGTTCAGTCGCTTGTGGGAAAACTGCTGCGAAATGAATATATACATTCAACAGAAGTACAAAAATGATGCAGTTTTTGGCAAATCTCATTGTGATTTTGTTGTCTCTGAATTTGATGCATTACCCAATGTAGAAGCTACGACTGGTAGAAAAGCAATTATTGAATTTATTAATGGCAAGGTTTCAGATAATTTAAATGAGAATAAAGACAAAATAGATTCTTTCCAACCAATTATTGATTTTTCAAATTTTTTGTTAATTGTATTAAAACTCTCCAGAATAAATGAGGCTGATTTTGATCCATCAAAATTCATTCTTGATGATAAAGAATTGATTCGAGAGTTTGATAAAATAAAGTTGGATAAGGAATTTGTTAAGAAATTCGGATTCAATTTGTTAAAAGCAAAATATTTCTTGGATAATTATATAGTGCATCATTCCAATGAAAATGAAACTACTGAAAGTAACCCTTGGAAATTACAACGTTGGCATAAAGATGGTAATAATGAGCGTCTGATGAATTTAGATGGTGAACATGAACATCAGGATAAATTAGTACAATTACTTTCTATGTTTGAAGTTTCATTTACTGCGAGGCAAAGAAAAAATTACCTCTTCTATTGTTTGATGAATTTATTTGAAGAAGGCACAGAAATAGATAAGTATTATCAATTTGTAAATGGATTAGCAAATAAATATTTCAAAGATGTATATCTAGATCAAAATAAATTAAATTCAATAAATACACCAAATCCTGGTAGTTTTGATAGTACCATTTTAAACGATAACAAGCTTTGTATTCTTCCGAAAAGCAAGAACTTTGATTTTACTAAGGTCTATGGCGATGGAACATTAAAATCAAATGGGATTGCTTTGTTTATATTTAATTTCCTAGATTATAAATTGTGGGAGAAATACTATGATAAATTACGTGGTGAGCACACAAATCTTAGTAGTAGCGAACGAATTGAGTTTTTTGACTCACTTGGTTGTAGCGATTTTGGTTTAGACTTATTTAAACAATTCTATTTTTCTAGAACACGCAGAAGTTTGGAACACTTCTATCCACAAGCTAAGGCTGATGGTAATGAAGGTAATCCCACACAAGATCAAATAAATTGCTTGGGTAATTATGCAATGATAGGTAGCGAAATAAATAGCTCCGGTAACAGTTGGCCCCCAATTGCTAAGCTCAGTCATTATTTAGATTCAGGCAAAATTAGGCAGATAAGCGTGGCTTCTATCAAGTTCATGATTATGATGCAAAAATGCAGTGATAATTCTAAAGGAATTGTTCGAAAACAGTATTTCGAGTGGACATTTGAAGATATAAAAGATCATCAAGATAAAATGCTAAGAATACTATTAATGAATACAAACGAATTAAAAAATAACTAGGATCACTCGGAATATAATGGTTATATTTTAACCACTTAATTAAGTCTTATTAAATGTGTTAATTTATTTTTGATTGCATATTTTGTAAGCTCAAATAGTTGGGCTGTTGTTTTAGCAAGTTTTATAATTTTCAAGAAATAATATTTATCTAAAAATAAATAATATGAAATTAACCTATTCAAAATAAAATTAAGTTAATTTCACTAAAAAATATACGATGCGTAAAACTTTAATCTGAATGATTAAAAAGTAATTAATAAGCGTATAAACTTTAAGTAGAAACCATTATATGTTAAAACAAGTAAAAATTTCAGTATTAATGGCTGTCTACAATACCGACTTTTCTTATATAAAAAGAGCCATCGATTCAGTATTAGATCAAGATTTTCAAGATTTCGAGCTTATTATTATTGACGATGGTAGCACTGTTTCTAATCGTGAATCCTTATTGCAATATGTTGAAAAACACGAAAATAAAATTGTATATATCCGACATAGTAACCGTGGGCAATCAGAATCAATCAATCGAGGTGTTTTAAACAGTATTGGTGAATTTATAACCATAATTGATGGCGATGATCAATATAAATCGCATCATTTAAGCTCTTGTCTTGAAGAGTTAAAAGAGGAAGATTTAATTTGTTCAACAACCGAAACAATCGTGGACTCCAACGATGATTATTATGTGCCAGATAAAAATGATTTGACAAAACTCATTCATTTAGATGAAACAATTCTTTTCGGCACCTTATTTGGGCGTAGAGAGGTTTTTTCAAACATTTCCTTCAAAAGTGGCTTTGCTGCCGATGCTGATTTTTATGAAAGAGCAAAAACTCAATTTCGCGTAAAAAAAGTAAACCTTCGAACGTACATTTATCATAGAAATATTCCAAACAGTATCTGTGCAAACATGAAAAAAGATAATTCGTATAATTCTTAATCTATGGCTTTCAAAACTGGAAATTTTCAAGCTAATACGAATGTTGTAATGGCTTGTCATATTACTGGTGTATATGATGTAAATCGCAATACAACGCTTGATAACGATAATTATGAATTAGTACGTGATTGGGCTGAATCTGTTGCGAAACAACATATACAAGGGATTATTTTTCATAACAATTTCTCTTTAGAAACTTGTGAAAAATTCAAAAATGAATACATTTCTTTCATTAAAATAAATTACAATCCTCAATTTAATCCAAATGTATTTAGGTATTTTGTATACAATGATTTTCTGAAAGATAATGTACACTACTTCAAAAATATTTTCGTTACAGATATAACAGATGTTACTCTGGTCAAAAATCCTTTTATTGATCACTATTTTATTGAAAATTCGACAGCTATTTTTTGTGGTGATGAACCCAAAACGCTAAATAATGATTGGATGATGGATCATTCTACTAATTTGCGTAAAAACATAAGCGATTATACCGAATATGAAAACAAATTTGGAAATGAAACTCTTTTAAATTGTGGAATAATAGGAAGTAAAACACCTATCCTCTTTGATTTCATTAAAAAGTTATGCAGTATTCACGAGTATGCCAATAGTACAAATCAAACAGCATTTACTGGTGATATGGGTGCTTTTAATTATTTAGCAAGAACACAATTTAATAGCCAGTTGAAACACGGAACACCTGTTAATACG
>CALPVI020000184.1 GCA_943326975.2 Actinomyces viscosus
ACTGCTGAATCTGTTTGAACTTTAATAAAGTTTTGATAATTATCCACATCAAAAGTAGCTTTGTAAGTATCTTCCACTCTCCAAACTAAAATAACACTTATCAAAATAGGATTACCCATTTTATCGTTCACCTTAATTTTTTCACTTTCAAAATTTCTTGCTTTTAAAGACAATGTTGTTCTTGTATATAAAGGATTCATCCAAAATAATCCATTTTCTTTTACACTCCCTTTGTATTCTCCGAATAATAAAAACACCTTCGAATTATTAGGACTAATTACATTTAATCCGATCAACAATAAAAGTGCAATTGGAATTAAAACTCCTGCCAATATATAATTTTCAGTTAAGAAACCTAAAACTATCCCAACAATTAAAACTACAACAATAATCAAAGCTATTTTTCCGCTCAATGGTTGTAAAACTTGTTCTTTTTTCATAATTATTAAAATTAAAATGATATTAAATTGATATCACAAATATACATGAATTTTAATACCTTTTACATTTCTGAATTATTTTCACAAATTTTAACAATACAAAAAAAACATAGCAATAATATATCAAAAAGTAAATCATAAACCATCTTAAGGAATATATTATCTTTGTACTATTCATAACGCAATAACATGGGGGCAATAAAAAAAGTACAACCAAAAGAAAAAGAAAAATTACACCCTCGAAATAAGCACCGAGAACGTTATGATTTTACTGCCTTAATTCAAACATCTGCTGAACTTAGTAACTTTGTAAAACCAAATATCCATGGCGATGAATCGATTGATTTTTCTGATCCCGAAGCTGTTATTTGTTTGAATAAAGCGATTTTAAAACATTACTACTCAATCGACTTTTGGGAAATCCCTAAAAACAACTTATGCCCCCCAATACCTGGAAGAGCTGATTATATTCATCACATTGCTGATTTAATCCGTATTTACAATTATGGTAAAATACCAACGGGTTCTAAAGTGAAAGTTGTTGATATTGGTGTAGGAGCTAATTGTGTCTACCCTATCATCGGAACGAAAGAATATGGTTGGAGTTTTATCGGTACTGATATCAATCAAACATCACTTGAAGTTGCGCAAAAAATAATCGATTCCAATTCAAGGTTAAAAGATCTGATCGTATTACGTTTTCAACCTAATGAACGTGATGTATTTAAAACAATTTTGAATACAGATGAATTAATTGATTTAACTATTTGTAATCCACCTTTTCATTCTTCCCTCGAAGAAGCAACAAAAGGTAGCAATCGAAAAATAAAGAATTTAACAGATAAAAAAGTCTCGAAACCATTACTCAATTTTGGAGGTCAAAATGCCGAGTTATTTTGCGAAGGTGGTGAGGAAAGATTTATCGGAACAATGATACGTCAAAGTAGACAATTTAAAAATTCTTGCTTTTGGTTTAGTACACTGGTTTCCAAACAATCAAGCATTAAAAGTGTAGAAGAAGCCTTAAGGAAAGCAGAAGTAATTGAATACAAAACTATTCCAATGGGACAAGGAAATAAAACGAGTAGAATCATTGCATGGACTTTTCTTTCAAAGGATCAACAGAAAATATGGAGAGAAACAAAATGGAAAGTATAATAAAATTCTGCTTTTTTTTGACTTTTAATTACCTTTGATTCAATCATAATAAACGTATGAATTTAATTCAAAAATTTAAAAACCCTCAATTCATTCTGGGAACAATCTGTTTTATTGTTGTTGTTCTAGTTTCATTATCAAGTGCTTTTCATGCACCCAAAACATTTGAAGATGGTGGAATTGAATACACTACGTATAATAATTATGTAATTTTCAAACAATCGTTTTTTCACTTAATTGAAAACAAAGATTTATATCAATTGTACCCAAACGAGCACTGGGATTTATATAAATACAGCCCAACTTTTTCTCTTTTTATGGGTGTTTTAGCTTATTTACCCGATTATTTAGGTTTGATTATCTGGAACGGATTGAATGCTTTTATTCTATTTTTCGCATTATGGAAACTTCCTTTTGCAACAGATAAAAAAAGAATTTTAGGATTTGCTTTTCTATTTATAGAATTGATAACATCTCTTCAAAATGCTCAAAGCAATGGACTGATGACAGGATTAATTATTCTTGCATACATCTATTTAGAAAAGAAAAATATTGCTTTAGCAACACTTTGCATCGTAGCGACGATTTTTATTAAGCTTTTTGGAATAGTAGCCTTTGCACTTTTTCTGTTTTATCCTAACAAATTAAAATCAGCTCTTTTTACGCTTGGTTGGATAGTCCTATTAGCTATTCTGCCGCTTCTTGTAATCTCTTTGGATCAATATGTATACATACTAAAAAGTTGGGGTGTTTTACTTCAAAATGACCATAGTGATTCGATTGGTTTTTCTGTTTCAGGATGGTTATTTTCTTGGTTTGGATTGCAATTAAAAACAGTTAGTCTAATTGGTGGTGTCGTCCTTTTTTGTATCCCTTTTATACACATTAAAAACTATACTAATCATCGATTCAAGCTGTTGTATTTAGCATCTATTTTAATTTGGATTGTCATTTTTAATCACAAAGCAGAATCTCCAACTTTTGTAATTGCTATAACAGGCGTTTCTATTTGGTACTTCACTCAAGAATTCAGTAAAGTAAATCTTGCACTTTTAATTTCAGCTCTTTTGTTCACTGTATTAGCACCAACAGATTTATTTCCAAAGTTTATTCGTGAAAATTATTTTGTACCCTATGTTGTGAAAGCAGTTCCATGCATATTAATTTGGGGGAAATTAAGTATGGAGTTGATATCTTTCAAAACAAATAATATCAATTCATATAAATAATTTTTAAATTCTATTTCACATCCCAGTCAAAATGTTTTCGTTTGTACGGAAACAAATCAACTAATTCACCTGAGAAATAAAACTCATATGCAACTGCACCAAAGGTATATTCTTGATCGTGTATCTTAAAAACTGAACCACCCACTTCTGGTCTTTTCTTTGGAACTGATTTACTATAACCTAGATTAAATAAAGAAGCTAATATTTCCGGGCGATTATCAATCGGATAACCAGCTTTTTCCCATTGCGTTTTGATCTGTTTAATAAATACAGCTGCATATAAATAAGAGTAATAATGATTGGTGAATTGAACGAGTCTTTGCACCCTTAAACTCATCGTATCATTAATATTATTTGTGTAATTAGAAACACTGTCATAATCTAATAAATGAGCAAATTTCTTACCTAAATAATAAACAGAATTAGAATCTTTCAAATAAGTTTCAATTCGTTGTGCTGTATGTTCTTTAATCCCCGTAACACCATACGACATGTTATTTTCCAATGCCAATGTTTTTAAAGGAGCAATAAATTCCTTGTACTTTTCTCTTCTTGAATTGAATAAGCGAACTTGCTCACCAACCAAACAAGCAACGATAAAACGAGGTTCTACACCTGTCACTTGAGCAGCTGAATCGATGTACTTTTTATCCTTTGCAACAGCTTCTTTGAAATACTTCCATTCTGCAATATTCATCCATTCGTAAACACTTAAACCTGTTACCTTTTGAGAGTTATTTCTAGATTTTAACTCACGCATTGCTTTTAGGTACTTTTTATTTTTTTGCAAACGAATATCAATTGCATCTAACATTTGCAATGCTAATTTTTCATCTTTCGTATCTTGGTAAGCAGCAAGTATATGTTGTGCATTTTGAGGATAAAATTCATTTAAGATTATAATTCGATTTAAGACTTCAAAACGATGCTTTACCATAGAAACACTATCAACCTTAAATGACTGATTATATTTATCACTCATCGATTGAAAGTAACGATTGTTCACATCAACCTGACCCGCATCTTTTGTCCATTGAAATTTCATTGCCAAATATGTTCCAACTAAGAAAAAACCATATAAAGCAAAAATGTAAAGGAAAGTTAAGTATGGAATTCTAAACCATTTCTTTTTGTATAATCTACTGATTTTATTAGGCATAGTTAATTAATAAAATAAATCATTTATAAACACTCTTATTTGAAACGAGAATTAGAATAATTTGTTTCAAAAAACAAAAAAAGGTGTCTTCGACTTCGCTCAGACACCTTTTTAAAATTTAACAATTAGTATTATGCGTACATCTCTACTTGCATTTGAGAGATTTTCTCGTCTGCTAAGTAAGCATCGTATGGCATCATTTTATCAATAATTCCTGTTGGAGTAATTTCAATAATTCTATTTGCAACTGTATTTACTAATTCGTGGTCATGAGAAGTGAAAATCAATTGACCTTCGAATGCTGTCATACCATTATTTAATGCAGTAATTGACTCCAAATCTAAGTGGTTTGTTGGTTCGTCCATCATAATTAAATTTGCTTTTGCAAACATCACTTTTGATAACATACAACGTACTTTTTCTCCACCTGAAAGAACTTTTGCACTTTTCAATGCTTCTTCTCCAGAAAATAACATTCTACCTAAGAATCCTCTTAAATTCACTTCTTCACGCTCTTCGTCTGTTTGAGCATATTGTCTCAACCAATGAATCAACGGAAGATCATCCGAGAAATAAGCATGGTTATCATTAGGTAAGTATGCAGTTGTGATTGTTGTTCCGTAATTGAACTCTCCTGAATCTGGTTTTAAATTACCATTCAATACTTCAAAGAAAGTAGTAATTGCTAATGAATTTTTAGAAATTATTGCAATTTTATCTCCTTGGTTCATTGTAAAAGTCAAATCTTTAAACAATGTAACACCTTCATGCATTTTACTTAAATTCTCAACATGTAAAATTTGATTCCCTGCATCTCTTTCTTGGTGGAAAGTAATTCCAGGATAACGTCTACTTGATGGTTGAATTTCATCTAAATCCAATTTATCCAACATTTTTCTTCTACTAGTTGCTTGTTTCGATTTAGA
>CALPVI020000185.1 GCA_943326975.2 Actinomyces viscosus
AATCTAAAGGTCTATCTACTAATGTAGGCGATGAAGGAGGTTTTGCTCCTAATCTAGGTTCTAATGAAGAAGCTATTCAAGTAGTAATTGAAGCTGTTGAAAAAGCTGGTTTTAAACCTGGACATGATGTCTATATCGCTTTAGATGCTGCGTCTTCGGAATTTTATAATGCTGATAAGGGATTGTATATTTTTGAATCGACAGGAGATCAAATGACTTCAAGTCAGTTAGTTGATTTTTGGAAAGATTGGACAAATAAATATCCAATAGTTTCTATAGAAGATGGTTTAGCAGAGGATGATTGGTCAGGTTGGAAATTAGCTACAGAAACTTTAGGAGATAAGGTTCAGTTAGTAGGAGACGATTTATTTGTTACAAATACAAAACGTTTAGCAAGAGGAATAAATGAAGGAATTGCAAATTCCATCTTGGTTAAAGTTAATCAAATTGGTTCACTAACTGAAACGATTGAATCTGTTCAATTAGCTACAAGAAACCAGTATACTTCTGTAATGAGCCATAGAAGTGGTGAAACTGAAGATTCTACTATAGCTGATTTAGCTGTAGCATTGAATACTGGTCAGATTAAAACAGGTTCGGCTTCAAGAAGTGATAGAATGGCAAAATATAACCAATTACTTAGAATAGAACAGGAATTGGGAGAAAGTGCTATTTATCCAGGAAAAGATTTTAAGTTTTTATAATATTTTAAAATAATACTAAGGCCATTCATAAAGAATGGCCTTTTTTTGTTTTTATTCATTACTATTCTTTATTTTTACGTAAAATTTTCGACTATGAATTTGGAACAATTTCAATATGATATATTATTAGGTATACCTTCTACAATACCAGCAAAAAAAGAGTATGAATCTACTATTAATCATGCTCCAAAAAGAAAAGATATTCTGTCTTCTGAGGAAAAGAAATTAGCTTTAAAGAATGCTTTAAGATATTTCCCTAAAGAACAGCATGAAGAATTAGCAGCAGATTTTATTGATGAGTTAGAAACATATGGTCGAATATATATGTTTAGATATCGACCAGATTATCAAATGTATGCTCGAGCTATATCTGAGTATCCTGGTAAATCTGAACAAGCTAAAGCAATTCAGTTAATGATTCAAAATAATTTAGACTATGCGGTTGCTCAACATCCACACGAATTAATTACTTATGGTGGAAATGGTGCTGTTTTTCAAAATTGGATTCAATATAGGCTCACAATGAAATATCTTGCTGAGATGACAGATGAACAAACATTAGTTATGTATTCAGGACATCCAATGGGTTTATTTCCTTCGCATAAAGAAGCCCCAAGAGTTGTTGTTACGAATGGCATGATGATTCCGAATTATTCTAAACCAGATGATTGGGAAAAATTTAATGCATTAGGTGTCACACAATACGGACAAATGACAGCTGGTTCTTATATGTATATAGGACCTCAAGGAATTGTTCATGGAACTACAATAACTGTATTGAATGCGGGTAGAAAAATTTCAAAAAATGGTGAAGGGCTAGAAGGTAAACTTTTTGTAACTGCTGGATTAGGTGGAATGTCTGGCGCTCAGCCTAAGGCAGGTAATATTGCAGGTTGTGTTTCTGTTACTGCTGAAGTGAATCCTAAAGCTGCTAATGTTCGTCATTCACAAGGTTGGGTAGATGAATTAATTGACAATTTAGAAGAATTATGTATCCGAGTAAGAAAGGCAAAAGAAGGTAAAGAAATAGTTTCAATAGCGTTTGTGGGTAATATTGTTGATGTATGGGAGCGTTTTGATAAAGAAAATATTTTTGTTGAATTGGGTTCAGATCAAACATCTTTACATAACCCTTGGGCAGGTGGTTATTATCCTGTAGGATTAAGTTTTGAAGAATCAAATTTATTAATGGCTGAAAACCCAGATTTTTTTAAACAAAAGGTTCAAGAAACATTGGTTAGACATGCAGCATCTGTAAATAATCATGCCGCAAAAGGAACGTATTTCTTTGATTATGGAAATGCCTTTTTATTAGAATCTTCTAGAGCAGGTGCAGATATAATGGCTGATAATGGAATTGATTTTAAATATCCATCATATGTTCAAGATATTTTAGGACCAATGTGTTTTGATTTTGGTTTTGGTCCTTTTCGTTGGGTATGTGCCTCAGGTAAACCAGAGGATTTACAAAAAACAGATGAGATTGCTTGTGAAGTTTTAGAGGAAATGATGAAAAATAGTCCTGCTGAAATTCAACAACAGATGGCAGATAATATTCGTTGGATTAAAGGAGCACAACAAAATAAATTAGTTGTAGGTTCACAAGCACGTATATTATATGCAGATGCTGAGGGTAGAATGAAAATAGCAGAAGCCTTTAATAAAGCAATTGAAAGAGGAGAAATAGGACCAGTAGTTTTAGGTCGTGACCATCATGATGTATCAGGAACAGACTCACCATATAGAGAAACATCAAATATTTATGATGGTTCAAGATTTACAGCTGATATGGCAATCCAAAATGTGATCGGAGATAGTTTCAGAGGTGCTACTTGGGTTTCAATTCATAACGGTGGAGGAGTAGGTTGGGGTGAAGTTATCAACGGCGGCTTTGGTATGTTGTTAGATGGTTCAAAAGAAGCTGATAGAAGATTGAAAATGATGTTGCATTGGGATGTTAATAATGGAATATCAAGAAGAAGTTGGGCAAGAAATGAAGGAGCTATGTTTGCAATAAAAAGAGCAATGGAAGTTGAGCCTTTGTTAAAGGTTACAATACCTGAATTAGTAGACGATGAAATAATAGCAGGAATATTTCAAGAAAGATAAAATTAGATAAAGCCTCAGGATTTCTTGAGGCTTTATTTATTCAAAGAAAAAAAAACTTCACCCGTTTCAACATCGTAAAATGCACCAATAATTGCTATTTTCTTTTTCAATTAAATTTAAAAGCTACATTTATCATATTAAAATCTAATTTTTATGAATACTAATATTCCAAATACAAATAAAAAAAGAATTGTAATTATTGGAGGTGGTTTTGGAGGTTTGAAAATGGCTCAAGAAATTTCAAAAGAGATTTACCAAGTTATTTTAATTGATAGAAATAATTATCATCAATTTCAACCATTATTCTATCAAGTTGCTACTGCGGGATTAGAGCCTAGTTCAATAGCATTCCCTTTTCGTAAAATTTTTCACAACGAAAAACAATTTCACTTTAGGCTAGCTGAAGTCAAAAACATCAAAATAGATGAAAATATAATCGAGACAACAATTGGGTTTATTTCTTACGATTATTTAATTATTGCAACAGGAGCAGATACAAATTTCTTTGGTAATCAGCAGATACAAGAGAATGCCATGCCGATGAAAAGCATAGCAGAGGCGTTAGCATTGCGAAATTCAATTTTTCAACGTTTAGAAGATGCTTTAAATACACAAGATGAACTTGAAAAGCAAAAATGTTTAAATATTGTTGTAGTAGGCGGAGGGCCAACTGGTGTAGAAGTTGCTGGGACATTAGCTGAAATGAGAAGTTATATTTTACCAAAAGATTATCCAGAGATAGATTTTAGTAAAATGAAGATTATTCTTTTAGAGGGGTCTCCTCGAGTTTTGAATGCAATGTCTGATATTTCTTGTATTAAGGCAAAAGAATATTTGATTAAGTTAGGAGTAGAAGTATATAATAATACTCGTGTTTTAAATTATGATGGTGAAATAATTGAAACAAAAGAATTAGGACAGATTCCAACAAAAACATTGATTTGGACTGCAGGAATAATTGGTAATAGAATTTCTGGATTGCCTGAAACAACTAATTTGCCAGGAGGAAGAATTTTAGTAAATGAATTTAGTCAGGTAGTAGGTGTTGAAAATATTTTTGCGCTTGGAGATGTAGCATGTATGCAATCAGAAGATTATCCAAACGGACATCCACAGATGGCACAGCCTGCAATTCAACAAGGTTTGAATTTAGCAAAAAATTTAAACAATCTTCCGAAAGCTAAAAATATGGAGCCATTCAAATATAACAACTTGGGAAGTATGGCTACCGTTGGTCGTAATAAGGCCGTAGTAGAATTACCTAACTATAAATTCCAAGGTTTCTTTGCTTGGGCAGTTTGGATGGTTGTGCATTTAAAATCAATATTAGGGATTCGAAACAAGTTTTTGGTATTCCTAAACTGGGTTTGGAATTATATTACTTATAATCTCTCTTTAAGATTAATTATTCAGCCTAAAAAGAAATTATAAATTATTAAGACAAAAGCCATCTTTTAATGATAACTTTTGTCTTAATATTCTTT
This sequence comes from Actinomyces viscosus, assembly GCA_943326975.2. Lineage (GTDB taxonomy): Bacteria > Bacteroidota > Bacteroidia > Flavobacteriales_D > Crocinitomicaceae > CAIUKX01. The sequence goes on from CALPVI020000185.1 coordinate 4,298, forward strand.
ATTCAAAGAAAGAATATTGTAATTTTGTTTGATATTTCATTTTTTTATTAAAAAAATATTGAGATGTTGAAATTAAATTTAGGTTATTGTATAAGTAATTTCTCTCAGAGATAGTTGATTTTCTTCTTTTGTAATTCGTGTAATAATTACTTTTTAAGAGTTTCGATTCTGTGTATAGCTGAATGTTTTCATAACGTAAATCACCTTTTTTATTAAATGTTTTACTAATTGTATAGAAGTCATTTTTTTCGTATTCATACACTTTTATTGTATCATTTAAAAATTGTTCGGATTTATAAAAGATAGAATCTTTAGTGTAATAAGATTTGTTTAAATAAGATTTTTCTTTGTCAGTTGTTCTATGGTAAACGATATAATATCCGTTTGAATTATTTTCATCCCATTTACAAACACTTTTTTCTTGAATTTTTTTATTCTTAATAATTTCTCCTTCAGGTTTGCAATCATAGTTCCAAATATTTTTTAATTTTCCATTTACATATCTTTCAGATTTAGTAAGTTGATTATTGTTATCAAAGTAATATTTCATTTCTGAAGATTTTTTCAATTTTCGGCCGTATCGATTTAAAC
>CALPVI020000186.1 GCA_943326975.2 Actinomyces viscosus
ATTGGTTTTTATTTTTCAAATTGAGCAACAACGATGGTTTGAACTTTTTGTTTTCGTAGTTTTGAAAATTGCTTTAGAGTTGATCGTATATTATCCCTATTTCAAGAAAATTAATCGATTGAAAACATGGATTATTTTACCACTATCAACTTTTGTTTATCCTATTTATATTTTGGTGCTTTTGGTATTATTGCCTCTTTATAGGCCAAAATGGAAAAATCGTTAGTTGTTTTGAATTTTGGATTACAATTCATAATCCAAAATTCAAAATTTATTATCGTAAACTGAACGGAGTCGAAGTTATGATTTCTTAACGTACTCAGTAATAATCACAATTGTTTGACCATTTACTTTTCCTTCAATATAATTTGTATTATCATGATCTAAAGAAACGTTTCTAACAGCTGTACCTCTTTTTGCTGTGAAACCTCCACCTTTAACATTTAAGTCTTTAATTAAAACAACAGTATCACCTGCTTCAATGCGAACGCCATTAACATCTTTGTGAAAATCTTCCGCTTCCTTATCTTCACCTTCACCAGTTGCTTTTGCCCATTCGAGTGTTTCATCATTTAAATAAAGCATATCTAATAAATCTTGTGGCCAACCTTCAGCTTTTAAACGTTGTAACATTCTCCAAGCAACAACTTGAACTGCCTGAACTTCGCTCCACATACTATCATTTAAGCATCTCCAGTGATTTGGATCAGCCTTATCTGGATTTTCAATTTGATCTTTACAAGTAGAACAAACTGAAATAAAATCATCTACTCTACCATTGTGTTGTCTTGGGGCTACTTCAAATGCTGATAATTCGTGTTCTGCTCCACATAGTTCACATTTTGAACCGCTACGTGCATTTAATTCTTTGTCAATACTCATACTTCTTTTTATTTTATTAATAATCAGCAACCCTAAACATGGATTTTTTCATGGCTAAGATAGGGAAAATAATGCAATTTTTGACCGATTTTGATTCTTAGAAATGGTTGATTACCTTTGAACAAACTATAAAATGAGATTTATGTTTAATTTGAAAGTTGCTATATTATTTTCTATTTGCTTGAGTGTTTTTGCAAGTTGTTCTTATAATGAAGAAAAACAATTAGATCCTTTAGTTGAAAATATAGATACAGTGGTTTCTCCGAAAGATAATTTTTTTCGTTATGCCAATGGAAAATGGATTAAAAATAATCCAATATCATCTTCTGATGTGAGTAATGGAATTTGGAAATTGATAGGTGATACTATAAATAATCAAATTAAGGAAGTTTGTGAAAAATCAGCAGCTATTCAGGAACCAATAAAAGGTTCAGCGAAGCAAAAAATAGGTGATTTTTATTCTTCAGGGATGGATACACTGCAAATTGAAAATGAAGGTTTGATACCATTGAAAAATAAATTGGCTAATTTAAAGTCGATAAAGGATTCAAAAACATTGATTGCTTCAATTGCTGATTTATATCTAGTTGGTTGTAATCCAGCATTTACGTTTTATGTTGCGCAAGATGATAAAATAAGTTCAAAATATGCCATAAATTTCAGTCAAGGTGGTTTGAGTTTAGGTGAGAGAGATTATTATTTGAATTCGGATAAAAGAACGTTGACCATAAAAAAATCGTTTGAAAAGCATGTTGCGTCGATGCTTACTAAAATTGGTTATTCATCTTCTCAGGCTAAAAATAATGCAAAATCAATTTTGATGATTGAAACAAGATTAGCAGAAAATTCTAGAAGTTTGGAAGATATGCGTAATCCCTTAAGAAATTATAATAAAATGACTTTAGCGGGATTTTCAAAACTAACTCCATCTATTTCTTGGACTTCATTTCTTTCAAAAGTTGGTTTAAATAATACTGATACAATAATTGTAAGACAACCTGAATTTTTTCTATCCTTAGAACAGTTAATTAAATCAGTGAAAATATCTGATTGGAAAGTTTATTTGGAGTGGAATTTAATTAATTCTTATGCACCATATCTCTCTAAAGATTTTAGAAATCAAGATTTTAAATTTTATTCAACAGAAATGAATGGGGTAAGTGAACAAAAACCACGTTGGGAAACAATAGTTGATGAAACGAACAATTCGTTAGGTGATTTAATCGGACAAGTATATGTAAAAGAATACCTTCCTAAAGGTTCGAAAGAAAAATTGCTTGAAATTGGAAATGCAATTCGTGAGGTCTATGCTGTTCATATCAAAAAGTTAGATTGGATGAGTGATGTAACAAAAAAGAAAGCATTAAAGAAATTAGATAGAATTGTAATGAAAGTGGGATATCCTGATGTATGGAGAGATATGTCAAAACTTTCAATTTCTAGAAATTCTTTTTGTTCAAATATTATGGCAAAGAATCGTTTTGAATTTCAAGAGATGATCGCGCGTTTTGGTAAAAAGGTTGACAAATCACGTTGGGAAATGACTCCACAAACCTACAATGCGTATTATGATCCAAGTAATAATGAAATTGTTGTTCCTGCTTGTAATATTATTGTACCAGGATTCGAAGGAAGAATGCCAGATGATGCAATTTTATATGGTATTATAGGTAGTTCAGTTTTTGGACATGAAATCACTCATGGTTTTGATGATGAAGGCTGTCAATTTGATGAGAATGGAAATTTAAATAATTGGTGGACAGATGAAGATTATTCTCAATTTAAAAAACGTACAAAATTGATTGTTGATCAGTTTAATTCATTTAAAGTATTGAAAAATAAACATGTAAATGGCGAAGCAACCCAAGGAGAAAATATTGCCGATTTAGGAGGTTTGGTAATGGGATTAGAGGCTTTCAAAAAAACGAAACAATTTAAATCGAACCAGGTAATAAATGGTCAAAAACCACTAAATAGATTCTTTTTGTCATATGCATATGCTTGGATGATTAATTTTACAGATGAAGGTTTGTTGAATAAAATAATGACGGATGTTCATGCACCAGCAGAATTCAGGGTCTTGGGACCTTTGAGTAATATGAAAGAATTTTACGATTTATACAAGGTGAAAAAGGGTGATAATATGTATTTATCTCCTGATAAGAGGGTTTCAATTTGGTAGCAATAGGGTATAGATTTTGAATTTTGGATTCGTATTCAATCCAAAATTCAAAATTCAAAATTCAAAATCAATAATTTATGATTTATTAAATTGTTTCAAATAAATCATCGTGGTGTTTTCTCACTTTTGGAGCAAACTGATATTTATCTTCATCATGTCTAAATCCAATTGGACAAGCCAAAACCGAATGTAGATTTTGGTCTTTTAAATTTAATATTTCATCAAATTCATTTGGCCTAAAACCTTCCATCGGTGTAGCATCAATTCTTAATTGTGCACAAACACTCATTAATAATCCTAATGCAATATAAGCTTGTTTTGATGTCCATGTTTTTTTGTTATCCATTGAAAAAGTGGAGATAAAATTTTTCGCAGATTTACTAAAACCATCTAATGATTGAATTTCAACATTGCGAACAGCAGAAATTAAGGACATATGATTATCTACATGTGTTTCATTTGGGTCTGTTACTGAACATAAAACGATAAAATGTGATGCATCTGTAACTTGTGATTGTCCGTTTGCAGCAATTTTTAATTTTTCTCTAATTTCTGGGTTTTCAATGATTAAAAATTTTAAAGGCATTAATCCCATTGAAGTAGGAGTTAATCTTAAAGCCTCTTTAATGATATTTAAATCTGTATCACTGATTCTTTTTGATGGATCAAATTTTTTGGTTGCGTATCGCCATTGTAAATCTTCTATTATTTTGCTCATTGCTCTGTTTATTGTTTCGTTAAAAAATCATTGGTACATCTAAAAATAGTATTTCACTATCCTCATTCACAAAAATACGTACATCTTTTGTGTTGTATACGCCAATTGCATCTCTATTTTCTAATTTATTATTGTCTACGGTGATTGAACCATTTATAACCATAATGTAAACACCATTTCCATCTTTTTTTATTGGATAGATGATTTCTTTTCCTTTTGAAGATTTATTGATGAAAATCCATGCGTCTTGATGGATCCATGAACCTTCATCTTTTGAATCAGGTGAAATTAATTGTAAAAAATTGTTTTCTGCTTTTGCATATTCAATATTAATTTGATCGTATCGAGGTGTTACGTTTCGTTTATTTGGAAAAATCCATATTTGAAATAAATTGATTTCCTCTGCTTGACTCGCATTAAATTCACTGTGTAATATACCTGTTCCAGCACTCATTACTTGGATTTCACCGGTTGTAATTACAGATGTGTGGCCCATTGAATCTTTGTGTTCTAATTTCCCTTTCAACGGAATCGTGATGATTTCCATATTGTCGTGGGGGTGCGTTCCAAAACCCATTCCAGGAGCAACAATATCATCATTTAATACTCGTAATGCGCCAAAATTGATTTTATCAGGATTGTACCAGTTTGCAAAACTAAATGAATGTTTAGCATTTAACCAACCATGATTTGCATGTCCACGCTCTTTTTCAGGATATAATATAGTTTCCATTTCTGACTATTTCTTGTAAAGATAATTAAATCTATATACCTCGGTAATTAATTGTAAAATTGATTATTTTAAAAAAGATAAAAGTTCTCACGATTAAATATATATTTTAAAAAGATTACTTCTCAATTTCTTTCAAACTCTCCATTTTTTTCTTAGCAAGGAAACCTTTTACATCTTCGAAATGTTCTTTCACACGTTTGTTCCCAAATTCGAATACTTTTGATGCTAAACCATCTAAGAAGTCACGATCATGAGAAACCAATATTAATGTACCGTCAAATGCTTTTAATGCATCTTTAATAATGTCTTTGGTTTTCATATCTAAGTGGTTTGTAGGCTCATCGAGAATTAATAAGTTTACTGGTTCTAATAA
>CALPVI020000187.1 GCA_943326975.2 Actinomyces viscosus
ATACTATTCGTATAATGACCTACCACTTTTGCTTGTACATGACATGATTTAGGATTAGGTCTTTGATAAGAAGATAACATCACATTTAGCATATTATCCCCTAAATATTTACCCCAACTCCAAGCACAGATTAATACATGAACTTCATTTGTAGGTGTTAAAGACATATTCTCACCTAAATAAACCAACGGGCGAATATAAGCATCTTTTAAATCATTTTTCTCCAATACTTGGTACGTAATTCTTTCTAATTCCTCACTTGTATATGGCAACTCAATGTGCATCATTTTTGCAGAGTAATGCAAACGATCATAATGTTCTTTCGCTTTGAAAATTCTTGTACCATCTGTTGTATCATATGAACGAATTCCCTCAAACACACCATTTCCATAATGCATTGTTTGATTATATACGCCAGCTACTGCATCTTTTGCTTTCAAAAATTCTCCGTTTAAAAAAACTACTGTCTCGTCGTTGTAATACATATTCATTTGTTTTAAAAATTAGTTTTAAAAAAAAAGCCTTTCTCAATTGAGAAAGGCTAGTATCTAAATATTGTACATATCCCCTTTCTCAACCTTATGGTTGAATAATAATGACACTAATAATGACATTAGAAGAAAAGATGTATGTACTGTTTACTTTCATTTAAAATTGTGTTCTTTCTATTTAGTTATAAAAATTACTTTGCAAATATAAAATCGTTTTTCGAATTGAAAAAAGAAATCTATGATTCTTTTATAATTTTTTCTTTTAAATACATAAATGGTTAAATATCGTGGTGAATTGTTATCACTTAAAACTCTTTTAACTTATTGATTGGATAAGCCCTAGAAACAGGGATAAGCAGCTCTAAATGATACAATTTTAATTTATGCGCTTGTGCTTTACCTTTAATCTCTTCCAAAAAGCTTTTATTTATTAAATAAGACTTATGAACCCTTGTAAAATTATCTACATTTAAACCTTCAACGATTTCTTCAATTTTTTTCAATGATATTCGTTCCATCGATTTTTTTAATCTTTCTTCGCGATCTAAATAATAGGTTACAACATAATTATCATTTGCTTCAAAACAGATAATATTCTTAATAGGTATATCTAATAAAATTTTACCATTTTCGTTTTCTAAAACAAATTGAATCGGTTTTTCTATTATTATATTTTCAATAATTTCTTGATTAGCTACTGGTTGTATAATAGATTTTTTATTTTCTTCGTTTTGATTTATAGCATTACTTTTCGTTACTGAATCAGTAGTAGCTTTTGCGTCTTCAAATATCAACTTTAAAAAAGTTCCTAAAGCAGGGAACAAAGAAGGAATGATAAATGATGAAATAACTATTAAAAGAATTGAAAACGAACCTTCAGAAATCCACCAGCATAAAATGGATGAGAATATAGAAGATATAACAAATGAAACGGATAAATATATATTAGTTATTCTATCTTTTAATTTTAATCTATTAATAATAAAAGAGTTAATAAAATGTATAATAAATACTATCAAAAAAACTTCAATGTAAAAAAAAGATGCTTTGTCTTGAAATTCAAAAAATGAATAAACATCAAAAATCCAAAGCATTATCATTTGAAAAAATGCAAATAAAATGGGTGCTTTAAACGATATTACCTTATTATTTTCCAAATTACTTTTAATTCTTTTTAAATCCATAAAAAACAAAACCAACAACAAACAGTAAAAGCGCAATTAAGAAAAAAGCAATTTTCTTGTTGTATTTACTTAACTTTTCAGCAAAATCCCTTTCTTCTTGTATTAACGAAAACTCCAATTCCTTCTTTTGAATTTCATTATTATAAGTCAAATCATTTATTTTATTTTTAATAGCAATTGCACTTAACTTATTATCCAATAAGGAATACTGTTTATATTTTTTAGATACATATTCCCATGATTTCATATTTTCAAGTACATCTATTTCAACTTTAAAAATTTCCAACAAATGAATTGGAAAATTGTTTTTATTTGAAATAGTCTCTGCAAGTGATAGCACTAATAATGATTCTTTAAAAAGACTGTTTTTAAAATAATAAACTCCCAACAACTTATGATACAAAATAGACTCTTCAATATACGTTTCGGAAATTTTTAACTTAACTTTATCAAGCATTCTTTTAGCATCTTCTAGCTGACCTATTTCTAGATAAACTTCTGCAATTCCAAGATATGCATAAATAACTCCCTCCGTTTTTTTATAACGTTGCTCAATTAATAATGAATTATTAAAGAATGATAATGCTAAATCAAAACTATCTAATTCTTTGTAGCAATCACCTAAATTATAATATCGAATAGATTTTTGTAAAGGATAATTAAAATTCTCCTCCAAATCCAAGCTTTTTCTGAAATATTTAATCGCTGTCTGAAAATTTCTTTGCAATTGATAAATAACACCTATGTTATTGTAAGATGCAGAAACTCTTTCTTTATCATCAGCCTTTTCTGCAAATCTCAAAGCTTTCAAATAAAAATTTAAAGAAGAAACATAAAAACCTTTGTCTTTATTTACAATTCCTAAAATTGTATTCGCATTAATTAAATATTTTGAAGAATCTGTCGGTTTCGCCACACTAATGATTTTTGTGGCCAAATGTTGTGCAGTTTCAGAATGCTTCTCTAAGGCATTAAAGGCATCCAAATCTAACTTTTCAATATTAGTTTGCGCATTTCCAGTACTATAACTAACAAAAAGTAATAGTTGGAAAAATATGTATTTTAGAATTATTTTCATTTTAGCATACAAATAAAGTCATTTTTTCTCAGAAATCTAACAATTCGTATACTTTTTTGATTCACTTAAAAATATAACCATTTACCAAAATTCATAACCATTTCCTTTAAATTAGGGTATTTTACATATTTATACAAAATGATGAAACAACCACCAAAATAAAATATCGTTTGTATTATATACATTTACTACTTGATAGTTTATGTTTTTGAATTTACGGAATATAAATTAATTAAAAATTAAGTCAAATGATAAAATTTTGGATCTATAGTTTAGCATTTATATGTCTATTCACACTAAATGCAAACGGTCAAGCTAACATCTTGATTAGCCAAGGCGGAACAGTACTTGTAAATACTGGTGATAAATTCTATGATGCTGGAGGTCCTTCATCAAATGATGGAAATAATAGTTATACAATAACATTATGTCCTAGCACTCCTGGTGAAAAGGTTGCCTTAGATTTCACTTCTTTTAAAACGCATTTTAACTATACATATAGCGAAAAAGATGCATTATTCATTTACAACGGTACATCTGCTACAGGTAGTGATATCGGTAAATTAATGGGTGATTACTCTGTAAAATATAACACTTCTGTAACTCCTCATGCTATGGGAGTTGAACCAAATGGTACATTTCCTTTAATTTCAACACCTACAATTTTTTCATCAACGGATCCATCGGGTTGTTTAACACTAAAGTTTTTAAATGGCTATAGTGGTTCTAGCTCTACATGGCCAGGTTGGGAAGCAAATATCATAACCTTTCCTATTTCAACCACCGGATGTAATATAACATTAACAGCAGACAAAACTTCTATTTGTCCAGGTGAAACTGTCAACTTAAGCAGCTCAGGAACATTAGGAAGTGCTGCTATGAATAATGATTTTAATAACAGCTCAATAGGAACTAACTGGCAATCTTCTATACCAGTAACTTTTACAAGCAGTGCTTGTTCTAAACCGAATAAAGATGGTTCAATTTATGTATGGATGCAAAACAATGCCTGCCCAAGAACTCTAGCAACAAATAATTTTGATTTATCAAATGGTGGTACAATTAGTTTTGATTACAGACAAGCTACTGGAAATGGAGAATCCTCTCCTTGCGAGGCACCAGATCAAAATGGTGGTACATTTGAAGGTGTTTATCTTCAATATTCTACTAATAATGGTACATCATGGACAACATTCAAATATCTTTTCCCAAATGCAACTGAAGGATCTTTTGGGTCAGAAGGTGGTTTAACTGGTTGTGGAGATTACGTGAAAAATTGGACAACAATGACATACCCAATACCTGCAGCAGCAAAAACACCAAATACTCAATTTAGATGGATTCAATCATTATGTACAAGTTCATCAAGTGATAATTGGGGGTTAGATAATGTTGTTATTTCTACTCTTAAACCAACAACTATAAGACTCAAAAAAAATGCAGCAAATGGTACTGTTATTGCATCATCAACTACATCTCCGCTTAATTTTGCTGTAAATCCAACTTCAACAACAACTTATTTTGCAACAATTTCTGATGGTGTTGATTCTTGTACACAACAAGTTACTGTAAATGTTGGAATTCCAGTAACTACAGCAATACCATCTGCTTGTAATCCAGTGAATAATCAATACTCAGTTAGCGGTACGCATACTTTTACAAATGCACCAACCACAGGTACATTGACAATTTCTAATAGTTGCGGAGGCACTCCTTTTACACAAAACGCTCCTTTTACCTCTCCTATCAATTACTCTATTACAGGTTTAACTTCAAATGGATCTAATTGTACAATAACAGCTACTTTTTCAGCAAATACAAATTGTAATAGTACAGTAACCTATACCGCACCTTCGAATTGTACATCTGTTACCTGTCCAACCGCATCGATCTCGTACAATGGACCTTTTTGTACATCACTTAGTAGTGCCCAAAACGTAACCTTAACTGGAACAGGGACAAATACTGGCGGAACTTATTCATCAACTTCTGGATTATCAATCAACGCATCGACTGGAGCAATTACTCCTAGTACTAGCACTGCAGGTACATATACAGTAACCTATACGATAGCGGCAAGTGGTGGATGCTCAGCAGTTACAGCGACTACAACAGTGG
>CALPVI020000188.1 GCA_943326975.2 Actinomyces viscosus
TACGTTTTCAATACGCTTAAATTAAACAAACTAAGATGTGAGGTTTTTGTTACCAATGAGAAAGTTATCAAAATGCATGAAAAATTTGGATTTAGAAGAGAAGCCTATTATCGCGAACATTGTATCAAAGCTGATCAAAAACTTGATGTGGTAGGTTTAGCAATTTTAAGATCAGAATGGGAACAAATCCAACCCATTTTAAAAAATAAGATATACGGTTCTAATTAATACGTATTTATGAAAAGTAATGTATTTATCATCGCTGAACTTTCCGCGAATCATAATGGGAAATTAGAAACAGCTATTGAAACAATCAAGGCAGCAAAAAGAACAGGAGCAGATGCTATAAAACTTCAAACTTATAAAGCTGAAACAATTACCTTGGATTCTAATAAAGAAGATTTTATAATAAAAGGTGGGACCATTTGGGATAATCAAAATTTATTTAAACTCTATCAAGAAGCTTATACACCCTGGGAATGGCATGAAGAATTATTTCGTGTTGCTAAAGAAGAAGGATTAGTATGTTTTTCTTCTCCTTTTGATTTCACTTCCGTCGATTTATTAGAGACTCTTAATTGTCCGATTTATAAAATTGCTTCTTTTGAAATTACAGATATTCCTTTGATTGAATATGTAGCTTCAAAAGGAAAACCAATGATTATTTCAACGGGAATTGCTGAATTTGAAGATATTCAATTAGCAATTGAAACTTGTAATAAGTTTGGTAATAAAGATATTACAATCCTAAAATGCACATCATCTTATCCTGCACCTATTGAAGAGGCTAATTTAGCATTAATGCAAAAATTCAAAACTGATTTTGGAGTTAAAATTGGTTTATCCGATCACACAATGGGAAGCACAGTACCAATTGTTGCCGTTGCGCTTGGAGCTACAGTAATTGAAAAACATTTCATTTTAGACCGCTCGATAGGTGGACCAGACGCAAGTTTTTCAATGAATGAAAAAGAATTTACAGAAATGGTAACAGCAATTAGAAACGCTGAAAAAGCATTGGGAATTGCTGAATATACCTTAACAGAAAAACAAAAAGTAGGTAAAAATTTCTCTCGATCACTTTACATTTCTAAAGATTTAAAAAAAGGAGAAATCGTAACTTCAGAACATATTAAATCTGTTAGACCTGGATATAGTTTACACCCTAAATTTTTACCTGATATTATTGGTAAAATTTCGACAAAAGATTTTACCTTAGGTGATCGCATAAAAAAAGAGGATTTTCAATAAATCCTCTTTTTTTTTATTTCATATGTTAAACTAAGCTACTTCCTTCGTTTCTTCTTCTTTTTTTGGTCTTAATGACATTCCAAATATCAAAATACAACCTCCAATTAAAGATATTGACCCTAATAAAGCAATACTTTCAGATTTGAAATAGGTATCTGGTTCAAATTTCCAAACAATTGTATGTTCTCCAGCTGGGATTAAAGTACCTCTTAAAATATAATTTGCTCTAAAAACATCTGATTTCTTACCATCAATATAACAATTCCAACCTTCTGGATACCAAATTTCACTAAAAATTGCAGGTGCTTTCACATTTGATTTTGAACGATAAGATAATTCATTTACATCATATTTTACCAATGAAATCGTTGCGTTTGAATCTAAACTTTTTGAAGCTGTTATACCTTTAAATTCTTTGTTTACAATAGCTTGACTTTTAGAATTCAAAAATTTTAATTTTGACATTTCTTCATTTGAATTAGCTGCTGAAATAATTTCATTCACAAACCAAGCATTTCCATTTGCCGCATCATTTGCTATGGCATCTTTAGAAGGATCTAAAATTAAGTACTTAACATTCAACATGTTTAGTACAGGCAAAGATTCTGGTAAAGCTAATTCTTCAACACTAATTGTATCAAAAACTGCTTGCGCTTGATCTTGAGAAATAGGTAATAGTTTTGCGTATTCTTGAAGTTTTGCATTTTTTACTTCACTTAAAACTTTATTCAAGTCTTGCATTTCGTTTCCAATATAAAAATCTATTAGTTCTTGGTAACGTTTTAGTTTAGCACCATGATAACCTCCCACACTTTTATGAAAATAACTTGTATTTGTTTCGTTAAATGTTCCTGCAAAAGTTAAAACTCTATAATCTGTATTTAAATTCAAAGTTCCAAAATCTGCTAATGATTCTAACACAGAATTACTTTCAATTGATCCGTATTGTTTAGATTCTCTCATCTTGCTAACCAATTGACTTTTCTTAGTTTCAAAATTTGAAATTGAACTCTTTTCACGATTTAAGATTGATAAATCAGCTTGAAATGGAGCGTAAATCATCGTTGACATTCCTTCCTCATCGTATGAAATGTATTTCGTTCCATTTTCCTCACTATTTAAATACCTTCTACATACAGATAAATTATCACCGAAAACGAATACTAAAACAATTACAGTTAGTACGATTCTATTAATTTTTGTATAAAAAGCTAATAAAACTAGGCCACAACCTACTATTAATAACATTATAGTTCTACCTATTTCTGATTGATAAATTGAAATACGTGTTTCAATCAATGCCTGCTTCATATCATTGTACATACCAACTTGAGCAGGATCTTTAACCGTCTTTACAACTTCATCGAATTGATTTATCTCATCCGCTCTTAAAAAATTACCTGAAATAGATGGTGATGCATACAGAATGATACCAAATAGAAGTAAAGCTCCTGAAGTAATTAGCAAAGGCTTCTTTTGTAAAATCTCCTCTTTTTTCGTCATCAATTTATCCAAAAATAAAATAGCAAGTGCAGGAATCATTATTTGAATTAAGACCAATATCATTTTAGAATCTCTAAATTTATTGTACATAGGTACTTTATTTATAAAGAAATTATTAATACCTCCTGGATCTTTTGAAGCTAATAACAATGCTAAAATAGTAACTACCAAAAATGGCCATTTAATTGAATCTTTCACGAATACAAGTCCGAAAATGAAAAAAACAAACATCACAACACCAAAATAAAAAGCGCCTCCACTCATTCTTTGACCACCCCAATAATGATTCATTTGACTAATTTGTTCTCTGAATTGGCCGTCAACATTTTCAATTGCTTCTTCATCATTTCCAATTAAATCATCTTTTGCACCCTTTGCATTTGGAGCAATTAATGAAAGTATTTCCCCTTTACCATAATTATACTCTAAAATGTAATCTGTGTTCAATCCTTCTGTAGTTCGAACTTCCGCTTCTTGACCTTTTGGTTTTATAGTTAAATCAGTTGTTCCTCTAGTTGTATATTTACTATATTCTAATGTTGACAAAATATTACCCAATACAGGTAAAATTGCAATAACTGATGCTATTACTAAAAAGGCAATTGATTTTCCTATTGAAACAAATTGTTTAATTAAAATCAATCGAAGAACTTCAGCTAAAGCAACTGCAACCAATAGAATGATTAAATAATAAGTCATTTGAAAATGGTTACATGTTAAGTTCAAACTAAAAAACAATCCGAAAATTGCTGCGCCTAGTAGTTTATTACCCCTAAAAGCAACCAACAATCCACCTAAAGCTGGAGCCATATATGCAATTGAATTCACTTTTGTAATGTGGCCTGCACCAATGTATAGGATATTAATTGTGGATAAGCCAAAAGCTAAACCACCTATCATAGAAAGCCAAGGATTTATTTTTAGACATAAACCAAAAATATAAAAACCTAACATTGTTACAAATAATAAACCAACAGGTCTAGGAAGTGATAATTGCATAAATTGATTAACCTTACCTAGAAAATTGTTTGTATAATCTACAGAAATTTGATAAGCCGGCATACCACCAAACATTGAGTTTGTCCACAAAGCTTCTTTACCATGCGTAACTCTATAGTCTTCAATCTCTTTTGACATACCCTTGTATTGTCTTACATCACCTTGTTTTAATGTGTAACCTTCAAAAAGAGGTGAAAAATAAATACTTGAAACAATAACAAAAGCAAGAATTGAAATCAAATGAGGTAATACAGTTTTAAAATTTATTTTCATAATCAATATAAATATTTCTTTTTCAATAAAATACAATTAGATTTTTTAGTTTACTCTTTAAAAAACTATGTATAATTTTAATAATTAGGTTCAAAAATACAAACTATATTCACTCTACATTTTACTTTTTTATTTTTTTTACAAATAGGCATAATTAGACTGAAAAATCACAAAAGCATTACTTCTTCTAACAACGGATTAAATTGCTGAAATGTTTTACTTGGCTCCTCTTTATAAATCCCAAACATAGTTGAACCACTTCCCGACATTGCAGCGTACAAAGCTCCTTCATCATATATTTGATTTTTGATTTTTTCTAATTCTGGATAAGCTTTCAAAATAGAAACTTCAAAATCATTCATTAAATTATCCCTCCAAGATTCAATAGATGTAGTAAGTATCTCTTTTATCGTTGGCTGAGCAGCAGAAAAATGAACATTTGAATACGCTTCTTTAGTACTTACATGAATCCCAATATTTACCAATTTTACGTAGTAACCTTTTAAATCAATTTCTATTTCACTCAATAATTCTCCCCTACCTTTTGCTAATTGAGGTCTATCGATAATAAAAAAAGGACAATCACTTCCCAATTGACTTGCAAAATTTTGCATTTCTTTAATAGAAAGGTTTAAATTAAAAAGTTCATTTAAACCTCTAATTACAAAAGCAGCATCTGCAGAACCACCCCCTAAACCGGCTCCCATTGGAAGCAATTTCTTTAAGTGAATTGAAACATTAGGAATTGAAAAAGCTTTTTGAAGTAAACGAAAAGCCTTTACACACAGATTAGATTCTGTATCCCCATCAATTACTAAACCAGACTGAATAAATTCAAA
>CALPVI020000189.1 GCA_943326975.2 Actinomyces viscosus
TAAAAACTACACAATGGCATTGGAAAAAAGGGGATAAGTTTGTTCCTTTAATTATGCCAAGAGAATTTTTAGTCATGTTAAATACTTTTATGAGTGCGAGTGGCATTCCTCAAGTTTCAGATGATTTAGCAAAAGATATCAAATTCAAATTTAAGCTTTGGAATAGTGAAAAGAAAATAGAAGAACGAGTTGATGCAAAGATTATTGGCTTTACAAATGAAGTTAGTTCGTTGTTAGTTCCAGAATCATTTATGAAATATGGTAACGATACATATTCTGATGGTACAGATCAAAAAATAACACAGGTAATGATATCAGGAGAGGAAAGTCAATTTGGATTGGTAGAAGATTTGTTGACTAAAAAAGGGTTGGAGTCCAAGAATTCTCAAATGTTGATAGGAAGATTAAAGAGTGTTGTTGGCACTTTGATTTTAGTAGTTTTGGGGATTTCTATAATTGCTGTATTTGTTTCAGGATTAGTCTTAATTCAATACATGCAATTACTGATGTCAAGAAATTTATATGAAGTAAGAACGTTGATGAGAATTGGTTATCATCCAAAAGATTTAATCAGAACATTCTTTCTTTATTTTGTCAAAATATTTGGTTATGTTTCTATAATTGGTGTAGCAATATTCTTTGTATTTAAATTTTTCCTTGATAAAATGTTTGATCAAGGTGGACTTTATATTGATAAAGGAATAGCTTGGACGAGTATGCTTACATTGTTAATTTCTTATCTATTATTTGCAATTGCAAGTTATAGGAGTGCTAAGAAAGAAATTTTTAAGCAATATTAATTCGTTAAAGAAATGTTAAAAAAGATTTGTTTCTTAACTTTGGTACGTCTTTAGATAAAATACAATTAAATAATAAGATTTAATACTATGAAAAGATTACTTGTTTTAACCATTTTACTTAGTACTTTTAATTTGTTTGGTCAAAAATTAAAGTTTAAAATTATTGGACAAAAAGATACGACAATTCATTTAGTAAGATATTACGGAAAAAATTTATATTATGCTGATACAGCTAATATTAAAGGGGGTGAAGTCGAATTTGACGGCTCAAAACAAAAACCGGGTATATTAGCTGTTTTATTACCAGGGCAAAAATATTTTGAGTTTATTTATAACAATGAAGAGGTAAATATTGAAACGATTGCTCCAGATTTTTTAGTGAACATGAAAGTTAAAAAATCAGAAGAGAATAGAGTTTTTGTTGACTACATGAAATTTTTAGGAGATAAAAGAAAAGAATCAGATAAGTTAATTGCTGAGAGAGATAAAATTAAGAATCAGCAAGATCAAGCTTATAAAGATTTTAATTCAAAATTGAAATTGGTTTCTGAAGAAGTTCTAGCTTATCAAAATAATTTAATGGCTAAAAACCCAACTAAATTGGTTTCTAAAATTGTAAAAATGTCTTTGGATGTTGAAGTTCCTGATCCACCTAGAGATAAAGATGGTAAGATTATTGACTCTTTGTTTCAATACAAATATTACAGAAGTCATTTCTTTGATAACATAGATTTGAAAGACGATCGTTTAGTGAATACCCCTATTTATCAAAACAGAATAGAATTATATTTTGGAAAGACAATGATGATCCAGCATTGGGATACAGTTATTAAGTATGGGTACGAGTTTTTGGATCGATTAGATCAAAAATCAAAGGCGTTTGAATTTTGTTTAACATGGGTTACTTCAACTTATGAAAAAAGTAACATAATGGGAATGGATAAGGTCTTTGTGAAAATGGCCGAACGTTATTATTGTGCGAAAAATTCGGAAGGTAAATCACCGGCTTATTGGATGCCAGAAGATAAATTGAAAGATTTATGTGAGAAGGCAGCTACTCAAAAGAATATTGTATTAGGCCTTGTTCCTGCAAATATTTCTTTAAGAGATACAACAGATGTTAATTGGAAAGACTTTTATAGTTTAAAATCAGATTATACAATATTGTATTTTTGGGATCCAGAATGTGGCCATTGTAAAAAAACAACTCCAAAGTTACAACAACTGTATGCTCAAAAATTGAAAGCGAGAAACATTGAGGTGTTTGCTGTAGCGAAAGCAATAGGTGAAGATTTTGTTTTATGGAAAAAGTTTATTCGAGACAATAATTTGACATTTATTAATGTAGGTTTAACAGAAGCGCTTTACAAAGCGGCAATGCAGGATGCTAGACAATTTGTGCCTAAATACACAACTTTAGAAGCACTTAATTATTCAAAAACATATGATATTTATTCAACACCAAGAGTATTTGTTTTAGATAAGGATAAAAAAATTATTGCAAAACAATTGTCGATTTCTCAATTAGAAGATTTCTTAGATAATGCTCAAAACCTGAAAAATGTTCCAAAAATTATTCCTCCTGATAAAGAAGAAGAAGAACATATGAATGAAAAATAAAAACTGAAGCCATCTGAAAAGATGGCTTTTTCTTTTCCCCATCATTTTAACCAATTATATATTCATTTTTCCAATTATCCTAAATTGAGAATAAGTTTGAATACTTTTTCTCATCTTTGCTTTTATTCGTTTGTAATTATAATGTTTATGAAAAATTTAGTTGTTTTTTTTATTTGTATTTCAAGTTCTGGGTTTTTGTTATGTCAATCAAGTTATTGGCAACAAGAAGTCAATTATAAGATTGATGTAAAATTAGATGATATTAAGCATGAATTGACTGCTGTTGAAGAGTTTGAATACACAAATAATTCACCTGAAAAATTAGATTTTTTGTATATCCATTTATGGCCAAATGCATACCAAAATGAAAAATCAGCATTAGGTAAGCAATTATGGGAAAATGGAAACCAGATATTAAGATTTGGTGCTGATAGTGTTAAAGGAAGTATTAATGGACTAGACTTTAAAGTAAATGGTGAAAAAGTTGAATGGATAATTGACACTAAAAATAATGATATTTGTAAATTACTTTTAAAAACACCTTTGTTTCCTGGTGAAAAACTGAAAGTAACCACTCCTTTTAATGTAAAGATACCCACGGGTGAAATTTCCCGTTTAGGACATATAGATCAATCTTATCAAATTACTCAATGGTATCCAAAACCAGCAGTTTATGATAAAAATGGTTGGAATGCTTTTCCTTATTTGAATCAAGGTGAATTTTATTCGGAATTTGGATCATTTGATGTGACGATTACTTTGCCGAAAAATTATGTAGTTGGTGCTACGGGTGATTTACAAACTGAGTCTGAAATTCTATTTATGAATGAAATGGCTGAACTAACAAAAAAGAAGTTTTCAAACGGAATGCTTTCTGGTGAAATTAAAAACTCAGAGTTTCCAATTTCATCTTCCGAAAATAAAACGATTAGATATACTCAAAATAAAGTTCATGATTTTGCTTGGTTTGCTGATAAACGCTATGAAGTGTTAAAAGGAGAAGTTGAATTACCGCAATCAAAAAGAAAAGTAACTTCTTGGGCTTTATTTACCCCAAAAAATGCATCTGTATGGAAAGATGCAATTGAGTATATCAATGATGGGACTTATTATTATTCACTTTGGAATGGCGATTATCCCTATAATCATGTTACAGCAGTAGATGGTACAATCAGTGCTGGAGGAGGAATGGAATATCCAAATGTTACTGTAATCGGAAACACAAGTACAAAAGAAGATTTAGAAGTTGTTATTGTTCATGAGGTGGGGCATAATTGGTTTTATGGAATTTTAGGTTCAAACGAAAGAGTTCATGGTTGGATGGATGAAGGTTTAAATACATTGAACGAAGTTAGATATATGCAAACGAAGTATCCGAATAATACGCGTATGTCTGATCAAATATTGAATGGTAATCTGCATTTTGATAACTTGAGTCATCATGACATGAACGATGTTACGTTTAGAACGACAGCTATTTTGGGTGAAGATCAGCCGATAGAAACTCATTCAGCTGATTTCAGTAGTATTAATTACGGAACAGTTATGTACATGAAGACAGGTTTGGTAATGTTTTATTTAAGAAATTATTTAGGCGAAGAAGAATTCGGAAAATGTACACATGCATATTTTGAAAATTGGAAGTTCAAACATCCGCAACCAGAAGATTTAAGAGCTGATTTCGAAAAGACATCCGGAAAAGATCTTTCTTGGTTATTTGATGATTTGATTAAGACCACAAATCATATTGATTATAAGATTGTAAAAGTTCGTAAACTTGAAGATGGTACAGATGTAGTTGTGAAAAATGTTGGTCAAGTAAATGGACCTATTAATGTTTCGGCTTATGAAAGTGGTGTTTTAGTAGAGACAAAATGGGCTGAACCAGGAAATGATAAAAGAACAGTTCATTTTACATCTTCAAAAATAGATGAAGTTAGAATAGATCCAATAAATAATATTCCAGAATTGAGTCGATCTAATAACAATTGGAATAAAGAATTTTTATTTCATAAAATAGAACCATTAAAATTTGAATTTTTATTTGGAGATCAAACAACCACTAAAACAAATGTTTTTTGGACACCTATGCTAACGGGTAATTTTTATGATAAAGCAATGTTAGGAGTTGTGCTTCATAATTATGGAGTTGCATTCAAACGAACACAATATTTAGTCGCACCTTTTTACTCTTTCGGTAGAAAAAATATTTCAGGAATTGCAGAATGGAGTTATAGTTTTTTACCAAAAAACACAATCAAATTGACAAGAGTGGGAGCTTCAATCAAATCTTTTAAAGATGGAGTAGAGGAACGCTCAGAATTTGTCAATATTTCTCCTTATTTATTTATGAAGTTAGGTAATCGAAAAAATACAAGTCCTTTTACCCACAATTTATTAATACAAAGTTCGTACACGAATAGAATGAGAAATTCAATTACTTCA
>CALPVI020000190.1 GCA_943326975.2 Actinomyces viscosus
AGATACCGATCCTAACAAATTCATTGCTAAAATGGGAGCAGAGGCTCTTTATGATTTGTTAAAAACGATGGATCTTGAGCAAACTTCTTACGATTTGCGTCATCAGGCTAATACTGAGACATCTATGCAGCGTAAGAATGAAGCATTGAAAAGATTGCAAGTCGTAGAATCTATGCGTGAATCTCAAGAGCGAATTGATAACCGTCCAGAGTGGATGATTATTAAAGTTGTTCCTGTTATTCCACCAGAATTACGTCCTTTAGTTCCATTGGATGGGGGTCGTTTTGCAACTTCAGATTTAAATGATTTATACAGACGTGTTATTATACGTAACAACCGTTTGAAACGATTAATTGAAATTAAAGCTCCTGAAGTAATTTTACGTAATGAAAAACGTATGCTTCAAGAATCTGTAGATTCACTTTTTGATAACTCAAGAAAATCTAGTGCTGTTAAAACTGAATCTAATAGACCTTTAAAATCATTATCAGATTCATTAAAAGGTAAACAAGGACGATTCCGTCAAAACTTATTAGGAAAACGTGTTGATTATTCAGCTCGTTCAGTAATTGTTGTTGGTCCTTTCTTGAAATTACATGAGTGTGGTTTACCTAAAGATATGGCTGCAGAGCTTTACAAACCGTTTATCATTCGTAAAATGATTGAGCGTGGTATCGTGAAAACAGTTAAATCGGCTAAAAAAATCGTTGATAAAAAAGAACCAGTTGTTTGGGATATTTTGGAAAGTGTATTAAAAGGGCATCCTGTTCTTTTAAACCGTGCCCCAACTCTTCACAGACTAGGTATTCAAGCTTTCCAACCAAAATTAATTGAAGGAAAAGCGATTCGTTTACATCCATTGGTTACAACAGCATTTAACGCCGACTTTGATGGAGATCAGATGGCAGTTCACTTACCATTAGGTAACGCTGCAATTTTAGAGGCTCAATTATTAATGTTAGCTTCTCACAATATCTTAAATCCTGCTAATGGTGCTCCAATTGCTGTACCATCTCAGGATATGGTTTTGGGTCTTTATTATATTACAAAAGGTAAAAGAACGACTGAATCAGATATTGTTAAAGGTGAGGATGGAATTTTCTACTCTCCTGAAGAAGTTATCATTGCATACAATGAAAGACAATTGGATTTACATGCTCATATCAAAGTTAAAACTTATGATTTAGATGAGAATGGAGTTCCAACTTTACAAATGATTGAAACTACTTGTGGTAGAGTTTTATTTAATGAACTTGTACCAAGAGAAGTTGGATATATTAATGACGTTTTAACGAAAAAAGCATTAAGAGATATTATTGGAAATGTATTAAAAGTTTCTGGAACATCTCGTACAGCTCAATTCTTAGATGATATTAAAGAGATTGGATATGAAATGGCCTTCAAAGGTGGTTTATCTTTCAACTTAGATGATATTATCATTCCTAAAGAAAAAGAAGAATTAGTTGCTAAAGCTGAAACTGAAGTTAATGAGGTTATGGGTAATTACAACATGGGTTTAATTACTAATAACGAACGTTATAACCAAATTATTGATATTTGGACGCATACGAATTCAAGACTGACTAACATTTTGATGGATCAGTTGAAAAATGACATGCAAGGTTTCAACTCAATTTACATGATGTATGATTCTGGTGCAAGGGGTTCTAAAGAACAAATTCGTCAGTTGTCAGGTATGAGGGGGTTAATGGCAAAACCACAAAAATCTGGAGCTTCAAGTCAAGATATTATCGAGAATCCAATTCTTTCTAACTTTAAAGAAGGTTTATCAATTCTTGAGTACTTTATCTCAACACACGGTGCTCGTAAAGGTTTAGCGGATACAGCCTTAAAAACTGCTGATGCTGGTTACTTAACAAGACGTTTAGTTGATGTTGCTCAAGATGTTGTTATTAACAGTAATGATTGTGGCACTTTAAGAGGTTTAACTGCTACAGCATTAATGAAAAATGATGAGATCGTTGAACCATTATATGACCGTATTTTAGGTAGAACATCTGTTCATGATATTTTTAATCCAGAAACAGATGATTTAATTGTTGCTGCAGGAGAATTAATTTTAGAAGAAACTGCAACAGCTATTGAAAAAGCGGGAATTGATGAAGTTGAAATTCGTTCAGTTCTTACTTGTGAAATGAGAAGAGGTGTTTGTTCTAAATGTTATGGTAGAAATTTATCTAACCATAGATTAGCTCAAATTGGTGATTCTGTTGGTGTTGTTGCTGCGCAATCTATTGGTGAGCCAGGAACACAGTTAACATTGCGTACATTTCACGTTGGGGGTACTGCATCTAACACAGGTAGTGAATCTGATTTAAAAGCGAAAGCTTCAGGTATCTTAGAAATTGAAGAATTAAGAACAATTGATAAGAAAAATTCTGATGGAACAGTTAAACAAGTTGTTATAGGACGTTCAGCAGAGTTAAAAATCATTGATGAGAAAACTGGAATTGTATTAATGAATGCAAATATTCCTTATGGTTCTGAAATGGTATTTAACAATGAATCAGGAAAAATTAAAAAAGGAGATGTAATTTGTAAATGGGATCAATATAATGCTGTTATCGTATCAGAAGTGAATGGTAAAGTTGTTTTTGATAGCATTTTAGAAGGTGTAACTTGTAGAGAAGAAGTGGATGAGCAAACTGGTTTTGCTGAGAAGGTTATTATTGAATCAAGGGACAAAAAGAAAAACCCTTCAATTCATATTATCGATCCTAAAACGAAAGAAATATTAAGAGAATATAGTTTACCTGTAAGTGCTCACATTTCTGTAAAAGAAGGGGATAAATTAGAGGCTGGTGAAATCTTAGTAAAAATACCAAGATCATCAGGGAAAACTGGAGATATTACAGGAGGTTTACCACGTGTAACTGAGTTATTTGAAGCACGTAATCCTTCTAACCCTGCAATTGTATCGGAGATTGATGGTATTGCTGAGTATGGTAAGATTAAAAGAGGTAACCGTGAAATTCAAATTACATCTAAAACAGGTGAAATTCGTAAATACTTGGTTCCACTTTCGAAACATATCTTAGTTCAAGAAAATGATTTCGTTAGAGCTGGTCAACCATTATCTGATGGTGCAATTACTCCAAATGATATACTTAATATTGAAGGACCTACTAAAGTACAAGAGTACATTGTTAATGAAATTCAGGAGGTATATCGTTTGCAAGGTGTGAAAATTAATGACAAACACTTTGAGGTAATCGTTAGACAGATGATGTTAAAATCTGAAATTATTGATGCTGGAGATACTAAGTTCTTAGAAGGACAGTCAGTACGTAAAGTTGAAATAATGGAAGAGAATGATGCAATATACGGAATGAAAGTTGTTGTTGATGCAGGTGAATCTTCAGCGTTGAAACCAGGACAGATTCTTTCAGCTCGTAAATTAAGAGATGAAAATTCTCAATTGAAACGTGAGGATAAAAAACTAGTTGAGGCAAGAGATGCAGTTCCAGCAACATCAACTCCTTTGTTACAAGGTATTACAAGAGCATCTTTACAAACTCAGTCATTTATTTCTGCTGCATCTTTCCAAGAGACAACAAAAGTATTGAATGAGGCTGCATTATCAGGTAAAGAAGATCATTTATTAGGATTAAAAGAAAACGTAATTGTTGGACATTTAATTCCATCTGGTACAGGTGTTAGAGATTTTCAAAACTTAATCGTTGCTTCAAAAGAAGACTACGAGGAAATTTCAGCAAAGTAAATTTACTTTAAAATAAATTGGAAGGGGCTACAATGTAGCCCCTTTTTTTAAAATAAATAGTATGGAAAACAATGAAAATCAGGTTAATATTGAATTAACGGAAGATGTTGCTTTAGGAGTATATTCGAATTTGGCAATAATTACACATTCACCAACTGAAGTTGTAAGTGATTTTATTCAAATTATGCCAGGCATGCCAAAAGGCAAGGTAAGGTCAAGAGTAATTATGACTCCTCAAAATGCTAAAAGATTTATGAAAGCTATGATAGAGAATATTCAAAATTATGAAAACACTTTTGGTGTTATAGAAGATTTTGATACACCTGGCGGTGTTCCTCCAATTAATTTTGGAAGTCCAACTACTCAAGCATAGAAAAAATAAGAGGCTGTCTATTTGATGGCCTTTTTTATTGGTTTTCGAACCAAATTTCTTTTTTCCATTCATTTGTATTGCCACATACATCCTTTACAAGAATTCGAATAATATGTTTACCGATTAGGTCGCTAGGTCTTTTAAATGTTAGATAGTTACCCTTAGATTCATATTCAAGTAAATACCAATTATCATCAATGAATAGATCATAATCAATTAATTTCGTTTTATCTTCATTTATTTTCCAAGTAAAAGTTTGTCTTGATAAAAGTGTGTCAATATTTTTAAAATTTAAAGGAAAAATAGATGGAGGGATTGTATCGAAATCTATTTTAAAACTCCCTAAATTTTTAGATTCAGCTGTTAACCACCCATCTTGATAAATTGTTTCTAAATATTTATTTTGTGAAACTGATTTTATGTAATATTTTTCAATTGGTAATTCAGAATTTTTCAATTTTAATTTCACTTTAATAGGTATTTGTATAGGGTAATATTGATTACCGATTGAATAATAAGGATTATTTTGAAAATTTATTGGAATTGGCTCATATACACATCCTTCTTTAATTTCAAACATAGCTAAAGAGTCTGAGAAATTATAATTTGATTCTGGTATTAGAGATTTTGTTATGTTAAATAGTTTATTGTTAATTGTGCCATCTTTTACTTTTAGAGTGAACTCCAAACAACTTTTATTTTGAT
>CALPVI020000191.1 GCA_943326975.2 Actinomyces viscosus
CGCCAGCAAATAATACGACTTATTTATGGAGTGATAATTCAACGAATAATTCCTTAACTGCATCATCTAATGGATCGTATACTGTTACAGCAACATCAAATGGTTGTTCTTCAACTTCAGCTTCAACTTCAGTAACAGTAAACACTCCTCCAAGCACACCAAGTATTTCAGCTTCTGGTTCTACAACATTTTGTCAAGGAGGAAGTGTCGTTTTAAGTGTTGCTAGTCCTGTAAATGGTTTAACTTACACATGGAGTAATGCTACAACAGGAACTTCATTAACTGCAAATACACAAGGATCTTATTCAGTAGTAGCTTCTAACGGTGGCTGTTCTTCTTCAGCATCTAATGCTATTTCAACAATAGTTAATGCTGCGCCAGTAACACCAGTTATTTCAGCAAATGGTCCTACATCATTTTGTCAAGGAGGTAATGTTGTTTTAAGTATTACTCCAGTAAACGGGGTAAGTTATTTATGGAGTGATAATTCTACTAGTAATTCAATTTCAGCAAGTACTACTGGTTCTTATTCGGTTGTTGCTACTTCAAATGGTTGTTCTACTAACTCAGCTGTTACAGCAGTTACAGTGAATACACCTCCAAGTACTCCATCAATCACTGCAGCAGGAACTACTACTTTTTGTCAAGGTGGTTCAGTAGTATTGAATGTTAATTCTCCAGTAGGCGGTTTAACTTATACATGGAGTAATAACGCTACAGGAACTTCAATTACAGCAACAAATCAAGCAACTTACTCGGTAGTAGCATCTAACGGTGGATGTTCATCTTCAGCGTCTAATGGGATTTCTACAATAGTAAATGCTGTTCCAACTACACCAGTTATTTCAGCAAATGGTCCTACATCATTTTGTCAAGGAGGTAATGTTGTTTTAAGTATTACTCCAGTAAATGGTGAGACTTATCTATGGAGTAATAGTTCAATTGGTAGTTCTATTACTGCAACTAGTACTGGTTCTTATTCAGTTGTTGCATCTTCAAATGGATGTTCTACTAACTCATCTGCAACTTCAGTAACAGTAAACACCCCTCCAAGCACACCAAGTATTTCAGCTTCTGGTTCTACTACATTTTGCCAAGGTGGAAGTGTTGTTTTGAGTGTAACTAGTCCAGTAAATGGCGTAACTTATACATGGAGTAATAATGCAGTTGGAAATTCTATTACTGCAACTTCAGCAGCAAATTACACAGTTACTGCTTCATTGAATAATTGTTCTTCTACATCTCAAGCAACTACAGTAACAATTTCAAATGGATCTATTACTACTCCAGTTATTTCAGCTTCAGGTTCAACTGCTATCTGTTCAGGAACAAATGTTGTTTTAAGTGTGACACCAGCAAATAATACTACTTACACATGGAGTAATAATGCTACAGGAAGTTCATTAACAGCAACTACTGCAGGTAATTATACAGTAACAGCAATGTCAAATGGATGTACTGCTACTTCTTCACCAGTAGCTGTAACAGTAGCTCCATCTCCAACTCAGCCAGTAATAACTTCTTTTGGAAGTACTACAATTTGTCAAGGCAATAGTGTTACATTGAGTGTTTCACCTGATGCAAATACTACTTATACTTGGAGTAACAGTGGTTCAGGAAATACTATTTCTGTTTCAACTTCAGGTTATTATGCAGTAACTGCGACGAAAGGAAATTGTTCTTTGATTTCTAGTTCAGTAACTGTAACTGTAAATCCAATTCCAAGTGCACCAGTAATTAATGTTTCTGGAGCAACTACATTATGTCAAGGAACATCTAGTTTCCTAAGTGTTATTCCAGCAAATAATACAACATACGTTTGGAGTAACAATACAACAGGTGTATCTACTACTGTGACAACATCAGGTAATTATTCTGTTGTTGCAACTTCTAATGGTTGTTCAGCTACTTCAGCTCCTGTAACTATGACATTTAACAATTGTGCTTCGTTAGATGAGGTTTCAAATTCAAATTTTGAAATTTATCCTAATCCAGCTGAGGATATGTTATATGTTAAATTAGCAGCAAATGAATCAAATACAACAATTTCATTATTAGCTTCAGATGGTAAATTAATTGAAAAAAGAATTGTATCAAGTTTAGAAGAACAATTTGATGTTTCTAAATTGGATGCAGGAGTTTACTTCTTTAAAATTGAAAATGGAAATTTAAATACATCATCAAAAGTGATTATTAAATAAACCCAAATACTTTATAAAACAAAAGCCGTAAGAAATAAATCTTACGGCTTTTGTTTTATATATTGTGATTTTTTTAATTTTCTTTAATTTTCTTTAATTATTCTATAAATATATACATCTTCATTGTCTAACCATTTTGTTTTCTTGTCTATAGTTAGGCCATTTTTTCTGGCAACTTTTTGCGATTTAAAATTTTCAACATCTATAACCGAAACTATAGAGTTTGCCAATTCATTTTTGAAAGCATAATCTATAAATAATTTTGCTGCTTCGGTTGCATATCCTTGTCCCCAAAATTTTTTCAAAACATGATAACCGACTTCAATTTCTTTTTTTTTGTCAATTTCTTGGGTTAATAGTCCACAGATTCCGATAAAATTCTTTGTTTTTTTATCAATAAGTGCTTGATGACCGAATCGTTTATCTTTATATCTCTCCAATTGTTTATTGATCATATGCGTCGCATACTCAATATTAGAGCTTAATCCTAAGGAAGATAGATGAAGAAATTCAACAGCTTCGCTATCCTCAAAAAATTCTTCCCAAATTAATATATCAGATTCAATTAATTTTCTTGTAAATAGTCTTTCTGACTGCAAATTATCTTCGTAAATGTAATTTTCCATAGAATTTGACCTATAATTTATTATGATTTGATTATCGTATTTTTTTCAATATTTACATTAATATCTGAATTAGTCGTATTGTCATCTAAATATCTAATATAATAAAATTTTAAAATCAAAAATTATCTGAAGCAAACCACTCAGCATATGAAGTTGGGGTTTCTTCCAATCGAATATTATGAATTTGAACATTAGTTGGTAAGTATTGATAAATTTTGTCTACCATATCTAACAGCAAGTTTTCGCAAGAAGGTTGGTATTCAGAAAAGATAACTCGTTCAAATTGTTCTGTCAACCCTTCAATTTTAGCATGAGGAGTATCTGCTTTTAAAACCAATGTATGATCAAAAACATCAACAACATGCTCTTTTACAATTTTTTTGAAATCAGTAAAATCAATCACCATGCCTTGTTTTGGATTACCATCATCAGTAATTTGTTCGCCAATAAGAGTAACGCTTAATCGATAAGTATGTCCATGAATATTTTTACAAGGTCCGTCATATCCAAACAATGCGTGAGCCATATCAAATGTAAAAACTTTAGTAACTCTTATTTTATTCGATTTATTAATCATATCTCAATTTTCAACTTAAACTTTACCAACTTTTAGGTTAAAAAAGATGAATTAAGCCTTTCCTAATTCTTTTAATCTTTTTACATGCGACATAAAAGCAGACACAAAGGTAGGTTTTAAATTGTAAGGTAAGTTAAAATCTTTTGCAGTTTTTTCAACGATATAAGATAATTTCTTGTAATGAACATGGCATATTTGAGGGAACAAATGATGCTCAACTTGAAAATTTAAACCTCCTACAAACCAATTTAAAAAGAAATTATTTCGTGCAAAATCAGATGTAGTTAACAATTGATGTACAGCAAATTCATTGTCGATATTCCCATCTTCAGAAGGTAAAGGTTGATCAGCACCTTCAACAACATGTGCTAATTGGAAAATAACTGCCAATATAAAACCAGCTACCCAATGCATGATGAAAAAACCGATTAATACTTGCCACCAATTGAATTGTGTAAAATAAAGTGGGAGACCAATAATCAAAGCTAAATAAAGTAGTTTTCTAACTATCATCTTTAAAAATTCCCAATTTGGTTTTCCATTTTGACCTTTCGTTAAGCCCATTTTATTGTACTTCGCTAATTGAGGGAAATCATTGTAGGTTTTAGATAAAGTCATTAATCCATAAAAGAAAAATGCATGAATATATTGATGTTTATGGAACCATTTTAATTGAGATTTTTCGGCCAAACGAATTGGACCTTTTGAATCGATATCTTCATCGTATTCGTTGATATTCGTATAAGTGTGATGAAGAACATTATGTTGAATTTTCCAATTTAGTACATTACTTCCTAATAAGTACAAAGAACCACCTAATAAATCATTGACCCATTTTTTCTTAGAGTAAGATCCATGCACAGCATCATGCATCACACCCATTCCTGTACCAGCTATCCCGATACCCATGATTACTGTATACACGATTGCTAACCATGTTGGAGTATTGATTGTAAGTAATAGTATAAAAGGTACTAAATATAGCGAAACCATAACTATCGTTTTGATAACCATGGTTGAATTTGCATTTTGAGAAATATTATTTTCTTTGAAATAATTATTTACGTTTTTTCTTAGAGCTGAAGAAAATGTTTCTTGACTTTTGTCTTCATTGGCGAATCTGATTGCTTTCATCTTTCTTGTAGTTAACTTCTCTTTTGAAGGATGAGTGAGAATTGAATTATTCTCTAAGTTTATTTTGTTAAAATAGAGGAAGGTCAATTAGTCCTTCCTCTTGCTCTACTTTTTAATGATAAGTTATAAAGTACCTCTTCTTTCTTGCTCTGCTTCAATAGATTCGAATAAAGCTTGGAAGTTTCCTTTTCCAAAAGATTGCGCACCTTTTCTTTGAATAATTTCGAAGAATAAAGTCGGTCTATCTTCAACTGGTTTTGTGAAAATTTGCA
>CALPVI020000192.1 GCA_943326975.2 Actinomyces viscosus
TACAGTGCCGAGGGTAAGGCAACACCATGCACAGTGATAGAAGCTGGTCCTTGCGTAGTAACTCAGGTTAAAACGCAAGACCGTGATGGATATGAAGCTATTCAATTAGGGTTTGGAGAAAGAAAAGAAAAAAACACTCCAAACGCATTGAAAGGTCATTTCAAAAAAGCAAATACTACACCAAAAGCAACATTAGCCGAATTTAAAGGTTTTGATGGTTTAAGTTTAGGTGATGTAGTAGATGCTACAATTTTTGAAGAGGGAGAATACGTTGGTATCTCTGGTACTTCAAAAGGTAAAGGTTTTCAAGGTGTTGTTAAACGTCATGGTTTTGGTGGTGTAGGTCAATCTACTCATGGTCAACATAACCGTTTACGTGCTCCAGGTTCTATTGGTGCTTGTTCTTATCCTGCACGTGTATTCAAAGGAATGCGTATGGCTGGACAAATGGGTAACAAAACTGTAGTTGTAGAAAACTTAGTAGTGTTAAAAGTTTTAGCAGATAAAAATTTGATCGTAGTAAAAGGATCTATTCCTGGAGCTAAAGGTTCAACAGTAACAATCGAGAAGTAATGGAAGTATCAGTATTTGACTCAAAAGGAAAAGCTACTTCTAAAAAAGTAACGCTTTCAGACGCTATCTTTGGTATTGAACCAAATGATCATGCAATTTATTTAGATGTTAAACAACATTTAGCTAATCGTCGTCAAGGAACTCATAAAGCAAAAGAAAGAGCAGAAATTGCAGGTTCTACAAAAAAGATTAAAAAACAAAAAGGAACTGGTGGTGCTCGTGCTGGTGATATCAAATCTGGAACAAGAGTTGGTGGTGGTAGAATCTTCGGACCTCGTCCAAGAAATTATCACTTCAAATTAAACGTTAAGTTGAAGCGTTTAGCTAGAAAATCAGCTTTTGCATACAAAGCAAAATCAGAAGGTATTTTGGTATTAGAAGATTTAGTGTTATCTTCACCAAAAACTAAAGAATTCAAATCGATTTTAGCTGATTTGAA
This sequence comes from Actinomyces viscosus, assembly GCA_943326975.2. GTDB lineage: Bacteria > Bacteroidota > Bacteroidia > Flavobacteriales_D > Crocinitomicaceae > CAIUKX01. The sequence goes on from CALPVI020000192.1 coordinate 1,013, forward strand.
ATTGGAAAATGAAAAAGTATTGATGATTTTAGGTTCACAGAATGACAATGTTTATTGGTCTTCTCGTAACCTTGGAAGAATTAAAGTAGTTACAGCTGAGACAGTTAACACTTTTGATGTGTTAAATGCGAAAAAAGTTGTTCTTACTGAAAGTTCAATTGAAGTTATCGAAAAGATTTTAAACTAATTGATGATGAAAACAATAATCAAAAAGCCGTTAATTACGGAAAAAGCTACAGCGGCAGGTGAAAAATTCAACCGTTTCGCTTTTTCAGTAGATAAAAAGGCAAATAAGATTGAAATAAAAAAAGCTATCGAAAAATTGTATTCAGTACACGTTACAGATGTACGTACAATGACCTATGGTGGTGGAAAATCCTCTGTTAAATATACTAACAAAGGTATCGTTGAGCAACCGAACAATCCTTGGAAAAAAGCGATTGTTACGATTGCAGATGGAGAAACGATTGATTTATTTACTAATTTTTAAGTAAGTTTTAAGAATGAGTCTTAAAAAATTTAAGCCTACAACTCCAGGGCAAAGACACAAGATCAACAGTGATTACAAAGAAATCACAACAAATACTCCTGAAAAGAGTTTAGTTGTTGGTATCAGTAAGAATGGTGGTCGTAATAATGACGGTAGAATGACCATGCGTTACATTGGAGGTGGTCACAAACAAAAATACCGTATTATTGATTTTAAAAGAGATAAAGTAGATGTACCTGCTACGGTAAAAACTATCGAGTACGATCCTAATCGTACAGCTCGTATTGCTTTATTATTCTATGCAGATGGTGAGAAACGTTATATCGTTGCACCTGACGGATTGAAAGTGGGAGACACTATCGTATCTGGAAAAACTGCAGCTCCAAACGTAGGTAATGCACTTTTCTTAAGTGACATTCCATTAGGTACAGTAATTCATAATATTGAATTAAAACCTGGTAAAGGAGGAGCTATTGCTCGTGGTGCTGGAACTTATGCACAACTGAACGCTCGTGATGGTAAGTATGCTATCGTTAAAATGCCTTCTGGTGAAACTAGATTAATTTTAACAACTTGTATGGCAACTATCGGATCAGTATCAAATTCTGAACATAACTTGGTTGTATCTGGTAAAGCAGGTAGATCACGTTGGTTAGGTAGACGTCCACGTGTACGTGGTGTAGTAATGAACCCAGTTGATCACCCAATGGGTGGTGGTGAAGGTAGAAATGCCGGAGGTCACCCAAGATCACGTAATGGTGTTCCTGCTAAAGGTTACAAAACTCGTGATAAAAAGAAATATTCAGATAAATTAATTATCGAAAGAAGAAAAAAATAATTAGGATATGAGTCGTTCGTTGAAAAAACCACCATTCGTTCACTACAAATTAGTAGCACGTGTGGATGATGCAAAAGCTAAGGATAGCAAAGCGGTGATCAAAACTTGGTCTCGTGCATCGACAATTACTCCAGACTTCGTAGGTTTGACTTTTGCTGTTCATAATGGTAATAAGTTCATTCCTGTGTTTGTTACAGAGAACATGGTAGGACACAAGTTAGGTGAATTTTCGCCAACTCGTAACTTCCGTGGACATGGAGCGAATAAAAAAGATAAGAAAAGGTAGAATTTTAAATAGCAAAAAATGGGTGCTAGAAAAAGATTGAGAGCTGAGAACTTAAAGCAGGAAAGATCAACATTGGCCTTTGCTCGCTTAAATGATTCTCCGATTGCTCCAAGAAAGATGAGATTAGTTGCCGACTTAGTAAGAGGTGTTGAAGTAAATAAAGCTTTAAACATTTTGCAACATAACTCAAAGAATGCTTCTATCAGTTTAGGTAAATTATTGCGATCTGCAATTGCTAACTGGGAGCAAAAAAATGAAGGAAAGAGTATCGAAGATCAAACTTTAATAGTTAAATCTATTGAAGTTGGTGGTGGTGCAATGTTGAAAAGAATTCAACCTGCTCCACAAGGTAGAGCTCATAGAGTTAGAAAAAGATCAAACCACGTTACTGTAGTTATTGACGGTACAAATTAAGATAGGAAATGGGACAAAAAACAAATCCAATTGGAAATAGACTTGGTTTTATTCACGGATGGGAATCAAACTGGTACGGAGGAAATGATTACAAAGACAAAATTGTTGAAGATGATCAAATCCGTAAGTATTTAAATGCACGTCTATCTAGAGCTAACATTTCAAAAATAATTATTGAAAGAACGCTTAAATTAGTTACTGTTACAATTAACACAGCGCGTCCGGGAGTAATTATCGGTAAAGGTGGTCAAGAAGTTGATAAACTAAAAGAAGAGTTAAAAAAGATTACGAAAAAAGAAATTCAAATCAATATATTCGAGGTGAAACGTCCAGAATTGGATGCTCGTTTAGTTGCAGATGGAATTGCTCGTCAAATCGAAGCTCGTATTTCTTTTAGAAGAGCAATAAAAATGTCAGTAGCGAGTACAATGCGTATGGGAGCGGAAGGAATCAAAGTTAAGATTTCTGGACGTTTGAATGGTGCAGAGATGGCTCGTTCTGAGATGATAAAAGATGGACGTACTCCGTTACATACGTTCAGAGCTGATATCGATTATGCTTTATCAGAAGCTCATACTACTTATGGTCGTTTAGGTATCAAGGTGTGGATATGTAAAGGCGAAGTTTATGGGAAAAGAGATCTTTCTCCAAACGTTGGGATGTCTGCTTCTGCTGCTGGTAAATCAGGAGCGCAAGGTGGTAGAAAACCAGTAGGAAAAAGAAAGAAAAAATAATAAGGACAGTAAAATTTTCGAAAGATGTTACAGCCAAAAAGAACCAAATTTAGAAGAGTACAAAAAGGAAGAAACAGAGGGTTAGCTCAAAGAGGTAGCACTATTGCTTTTGGATCTTTTGGACTTAAAACTTTGGAGCCTGCATGGATCACTTCACGTCAAATTGAGGCATCACGTATTGCGGTTACTCGTTTTATGAAACGTGAAGGGAAAGTGTGGATTAGAATATTTCCTGACAAACCTGTTACATCAAAACCTGCAGAGGTTCGTATGGGTAAAGGTAAAGGAGCTCCAAGTCACTGGGTAGCAGTAATTAAACCAGGGCGTATTATATTCGAAGCGGACGGTGTTCCATACGAAACAGCTAAAGAAGCTCTTCGTTTAGCAGCACAAAAATTACCTGTAAAGTGTAAGTTTATTGTTCGTAACGATTATGTTGTACCAGGTAAATAGTATTTAATATGAAGCAGCAAGAAATCACAAAACTTTCAGTTGTTGACCTAAAAAATCAAATCGCTGATTCTTCTGAACAGTTAGCAAAACTAAAATTAACACATAGTGTTGCTCCTTTAGAAAATCCGATTCAAATTCGTAAGGTACGAAAATCAATCGCAAGATTGCAGACTGAATTGACAAAACGTGGAACACAAGCTTAGTTGCTTGTTTAATTAAGAAGTTAGCTTATATGGAAAAGCGTAATTTAAGAAAAGAACGTATAGGGATTGTAGCAAGCGATAAGATGGATAAATCTATCGTTGTTTCTGTAGAAAGAAAAGTAAAACACCCTAAATATGGTAAGTTCGTAAAAAAAACTACTAAATTTGTAGCCCACGATGAGAACAATGATTGCCACATTGGTGATACTGTTCGAATTATGGAAACCAGACCTTTGTCGAAATCAAAGAATTGGAGATTAGTAGAAGTAATTGAAAGAGCTAAATAATTTTTAGTAATGATACAACAGGAATCAAGACTTGCAGTAGCCGATAACTCGGGAGCAAAAGA
>CALPVI020000193.1 GCA_943326975.2 Actinomyces viscosus
ATAATAATTGATACTTTTTGTTTCGATATTACTTCTTAATCTTTCAATGCCATATTATCAATCAAACGAACTTCTCCGCAAAATGCAGCAATACACATCGTTGCACCATCTACCCACTCTTTTTCAAGCGATTGCAAAGTCAAAGGATGAACAATTTCTATATATTCTAAATCCAATCTCCCTTCATTAAAAAATGAAATAGCCGCTTTTTTCACATCTTCAGGCGTTGAATTTAATGCCATATTTTTTGCAAAATTTAACGTTTCAACAATTTTTAAAGCGTCTATTTTTTCTTGTTCATTTAAACGCAAGTTTCTACTACTCATCGCTAACCCACTTACCTCTCTTTTTGTCGGACAAGCAACAATTTCAATTGGTAAATTAAAATAGCTATTCATGAATTTGATTACTGCTACTTGCTGAAAATCTTTTAATCCAAAAAATGCTTTTGAGGGCTTAACTATATCAAATAAACGATGAACAACATTCACAACTCCGTTAAAATGACCTGGTCTCAAAGCATCCTCCATTACATCTTTCAAAGTACCAAGATCTAAGTCAATGGTTTCTAAATTTTTAGGATAAATTTCTTCAACTGAAGGAACAAAAACAATTGAACAAGCCGAATTTTCCAATAACTGAATATCAGATTCAATCGTTCTTGGATATTTTTTTAGATCGTCTGGATTATTAAACTGTGTAGGATTAACAAAAATACTAACAACAACTACTTCACATTGCTCTCCCGCTTTCTCTACCAAAGAAATATGACCTGGATGCAAAGCCCCCATTGAAGGAACAAATCCGATTGTTTTTCCCTTGGAAACTTCCAAAGTAAGTTGCTTTTGTAAAGCCTCAATTGTGTTACAAACTATCACGCTACACTTTTTAAATTGATGAATCAAAAGACAAAACTATTTCTTTTTGTTGAAGTTCCGCTTTTTTTTTGTAATTTTGCACTGTTTTACACTTATCTAATTTTCATTCATGGAAAAAAAGAGAATTCTTTTTATGTCACAGGAAATCACACCTTTCCTTCCTAAGTCTGAAGTATCTAATACTGCAAGAAGACTTCCTCAAGGTATCCAAGAGGCTGGTAAAGAAATCCGTGTTTTTACCCCAAAGTATGGCGCTATAAATGAGCGTCGTCACCAATTACATGAGGTAATTAGGCTTTCAGGAATGAATTTAATTATTGATGATACTGATCATCCATTAATTATTAAAGTTGCTTCTATCTCTGCTGCAAGAATGCAAATTTACTTCATAGACAATGAAGAATATTTCAAAAGAAAAGGAACTGTAACAGACGAAAACGGTGAGTATTTTGCCGATAATGACGAACGTTGTATTTTCTTTTGTAGAGGGGTTTTAGAAACTGTTAAAAAATTAGGATGGCAACCAGATGTGATTCATTGTCACGGATGGATGACATTATTGATGCCTATTTATTTGAAAAAATTATATGCAAAAGATCCTCATTTTGCAGACACTAAAGTTGTATATAGTTTATACAATGAGAAGTTTAACAAAAATTGGGATGAGCGTTTAGGTGAGAAACTTAAATTTGATGGCTTTGAAGATGAAATCGTTGACAAGTTGAAAGATACTAGTTACGAAAACATTGTTAAAGTAATGTTACAATATTCTGATGGAGTAAACGTTAGTAGTGAAGAATTAACTCCAGAATTAAGATCGATTTTTGATGAAGCTACTTGTTTAAAACAAGATTATGTTCCTGAAGAAAATCAAAACAAAGTTATGTCTGAATTTTTTGATAAAGTAATTGAAGAAGTTGTACTCATATAATACAGAAAATACGAATCCTTTTAAGTGGCGGAAATTATTTACAGTTTCCGCTACTTTTGTGTTTATACTAATCGTTTTAGCTTCTTGTAAAAAAGAACAAACAACTTTAGGGAAAGACGCTATTAACTCAAGCGAAAGCTTGATTTCCAATGGAATAGATACTTTTTCGTTAGCAACTTCTTCTTTTCTGGAAGATTCTGTAGAAAGTTCTGTATCCTATTACAATTTTTTAGGTTCTTATAACGATCCTGTTTTCGGAACAGTAAATACAGGCTTTTTTACACAAATAAGATTATCTGGACTTAATCCTAATTTTGGCGATTTAAATACAATTCAAGTAGACTCATTGGTACTTGGTTTGAAATATGCAGGTACTTATGGAGATTTTACAAAACAAACATTAGAGGTTCATCGTCTAACTGAAAATCTATATCTAGATTCTAATTATTATGGATTTTCTTCAACAAATTATGACGCAGAAAATTTAGTAGTACCTGGTAAAGAAACATTTACGCCAGATCCAATTAGCTCAATTTATATTGACACTGTAAAACATGATGCTCAATTAAGAATTCACTTAAAAACAGCATTAGCAACAGAGATTCTTCAACAAACTCAATCAAATCCATCCGATTTTGTTTCCCAAACAGCATTTAATTCTTACCTAAAAGGTTTTTATGTAAAAGTTAATAATGGATACCAAAACTCAGGAACTGGGGGTGTTTTATACTTAGACACAAAATCAAACGAATCTAAAATGACCATTTATTATAAATTAAATGGAGTAAAGAAAACATTTGACTTTATTATCAATGGTGAATGTGCAGATTACAATAAAATCGATATCGCAAGAACAGGCAACAATAAAGTTCAACAAGTCTTAAATACAAAAAATAACGGACAAGTTGAATATTATGCGCAAGCCAACGGAATTAAAGGTAAAATTGAAATTCCAGGAATTGAAAATATTCACAAAAACTCAATCATTCATAAAGCAGAATTAGAAATACCAATTCAATACCAAACAGGTTACAAATTTGATCCGGGATATTTTCTAAGAGTTCAAAGAGAAGTAGCATTTAATTCACCCTATCTTACAAATTACTCATCGAAAGGGTATTATGATGATTCAAGAAAAGCATTTATCATTGATATCAGAGTATATGTTCAAGAAGTTGTTTCTAAAATGATTGATAATACTGGTATAATAGTCTCGCCAGACTTTTATACAGAATCAATGGACAGAATCATATTTAATGGACCAAACTCCATTAACAAACGAAAACCAAAATTAACGCTCAAATTCACCGAGTTTTAAATGTAATATATTATGTGCGGAATTGTTGCTTACATTGGAAAAAAAGAAGCTTATCCTATTGTAATTAAAGGATTAAAAAGGCTTGAATACAGAGGATATGATAGTGCAGGTATTGCATTATTAGATGGAGATGATCTTAACCTTTACAAAAGACAAGGTAAAGTATCAAACTTAGAAGATTTTACAGCAGATAAAAATAGAAAAGGGCATGCTGGTATAGGTCATACACGTTGGGCTACACATGGTTTCCCAAATGATACAAATGCGCATCCACATTATTCAATGGATGGTAGAATTGCATTGATTCATAATGGAATCATTGAAAACTATAATTCATTAAGAGAAGAATTAATAGCAAGAGGATACACTTTTACAAGTGAAACAGATACGGAGGTATTAGTTCATTTAGTAGATGATATTCAAAAAAATGAAAAAGTTTCTTTGGAAGAAGCTGTTCGTTTAGCTTTACATAGTGTAATCGGAGCTTATGCAATAGTTGTTTTATCAAAAGATAATCCAAATCAATTAGTAGCTGCAAGAAAAAGTAGCCCATTGGTTGTAGGTATTGGAGGAGATGGAGATTTTTACTTAGCATCAGATGCTACACCAATTATCGAATACACAAAACGTGTTGTTTACCTTGAAGACGAAGAAATAGCAGTTGTTGATTTAAAAGAAGGTTTACGAATTGTAAACATCAAAAATCAAGAAAAAACACCATACATTCAACAATTAGAAATGCAATTAGAAGCACTTGAAAAAGGTGGCTATGAGCATTTTATGTTGAAAGAAATTTACGAACAACCAAGATCAATTACTGATTGTTTTAGAGGTCGTTTAGATTCTGTTAAAGGATTAGTTTCTTTAGGTGGAATTAAAGAATACGAGCAAAAAATGGCGAATGCTGATCGTATCGTTATGATTGCTTGTGGTACTTCTTGGCACGCATGTTTGGTAGGAGAATATTTATTTGAAGATTTAGCAAGAGTAAATGTTGAAGTTGAATATGCAAGTGAATTCAGATATAGAAATCCAATTATCAGTGAAAGAGATGTAGTCATTGCTGTATCTCAATCTGGTGAAACAGCTGATACTTTAGCAGCATTAGAATTAGCGAAATCAAAAGGTGCTACTATTTTAGGTATTTGTAATGTTGTAGGTTCTTCCATTTCAAGAATTACAGATGCTGGATCATATACTCACGCAGGACCAGAAATAGGAGTAGCTTCAACGAAAGCTTTTACAGCACAAGTTACTGTATTAACATTGATGGCATTATCAATTGCACATAAAAAAGGTACAATTAGTGAATCAAGATTCCATTCAATTTTAACAGAATTGGAAGCAATACCAGCTAAAGTAAAAGAAATTTTAGCAAAAGATAAATTGATTGAAGAAATTGCTGACATCTACAAAGATTCTAAAAATGCATTATACTTAGGTAGAGGAAATTCATTTCCTGTAGCATTAGAAGGAGCTTTGAAATTAAAAGAGATTTCTTACATCCACGCTGAAGGTTATCCTGCAGCTGAGATGAAACACGGACCAATTGCTTTAATAGACGAAGAAATGCCAGTTTTTGTTATTGCAACTAAAGGAACTTCGTATGAAAAGGTTGTAAGTAACATACAGGAAGTGAAAGCAAGA
>CALPVI020000194.1 GCA_943326975.2 Actinomyces viscosus
TTATATTCCAAACCGCTACTTCATTTTTAGCATCGGCAGCCCAAGAATCGGGTGGAGGAGTAGGAGCTGAAATAGAATCTATTTTACCCGCAATTACTTCAATTGTAGTATTTTTATGTTGTGAATCTTCAAATTTATAATGCGGTATTTCATCTCTCCAAAGCATTTTGAAATGAGGTTCAACCATTTTATTTTTCTTAGGTAAATTCAACCAAATTTGAAATAGTTCCAAAGGATTTTCCTCATCTGTTTTTAACAAAGGAAACATTTCAGAATGTTGAACACCTTTACCAGCTGTCATCCATTGCACATCACCATCACCGTAACGACCAGCGGCTCCTAAAGAATCTGCATGATCTACAATTCCTTTTCTAACAACTGTTATCGTTTCAAAACCTCTGTGTGGATGACCAGGAAAACCAGGAATAGTTTTACCATGATACATTCTATACCCATCTTTGATAATGAAATCATCACCTAAATGCCTACCATCTAATGGAGTAGAGGGACCCATTTTTTCATTCCCCTTTGGAAATTGATCTTCATGATGAACACAAAACAAGAAAGGATCAGCAGTTTCCCATTGAAATCCCAAAGGTTTTATACTTTTTATTGCTTGCATAACTTCTTTATTTTGAGTTTCATTATTTTCTTCGTTTGGACTTGCCAAAGCAGGTAATGCAAATAATGAAGTTAAAGTTAATCCTAATCGAGAAACAAAACTTCTTCTAGGTAATTTTTCACTCATTTTAACATAATTATTAGAAATAAGTTAAACAATTTTTTTCATAACAAATTTAGAATTTTAAGTTTATTTGCCAAGGTAAATTTTTAAATAAATGTATTTAACATAATCTTTTACAAATTAATAAGTTTATTATATTAAAAATACTTTAGAAATTTAAATTATATTTATAATAATTCAATTAATGTGTTTTTATAAAAAATGATTTGTATGAAAAATTTATTACTCTTTTTGATTTTATTAATTCAATTTGTTTCTTACAGTCAAGTAGGTATAGAAATCCCTAAATTTCAAGATGCTAATTATATAAATCACGCAGGATACGCTGTATCATATAATCATCATTACAGACAAGCTAACTGGGTTGCATATGTATTAACCAGAAGTAAATTAAACAAAGTTACTGATAGAGAGAATGAATTTTATGTTGATCCCTTAATTAGTGAAACCGATAATGAAATTGATTACAAAGGTTCTGGTTACGATAGAGGTCATTTAAGTCCCGCTTCTGATAATTCATATTCAGAAATTACGATGAAAGAATCTTTTTATTATTCAAATATGTCACCTCAAGTACCTGGATTTAATCGTGGTGTTTGGAAAAAAATGGAAGAACAAGTAAGAGATTGGAGTGAATTATATGATTCCCTTTATGTAGTTACAGGACCAGTATTAACGCCTGATTTACCACAAATAGGTCCTCATAAAATATCTGTACCAACTTATTATTATAAAGTTGTATTAGATTTTCATAAAGGAAAAGAAAAAGTTATTGGTTTTTTGATAAAAAATGAATCATCTTCTTTAACAATTCAAAATTTTGTTAAATCAATTGACGAAATCGAAGCCATTACTAAAATTGATTTTTTTTATCAAATTGCTGATGATATTGAAAACAAATTAGAATCAAGTATTATTATAAATTCTTGGAATTGGAATTATAATAGAAATACCATTACGAATACCAATTCTAAAAAAACTAGTAATACTAAAACCAAAAAATTGAAGAAAAGCCTTTAACTAACGAAAAACCTTGTGAATCAATTCAATGTTCTGGATTTACTCAATCAGGAACTAGATGCAAAAGAAAAACGAATAATTGCAATGGTCGATGCTATCAGCATTAAATCATCATAAGTCCTTTGTTTTTAAAGAAGTAAATATTTGTCTTATAATTAATATTATGTTAAATAGAATAATTAAGAAATAATCCAATAGTATACTTTCTATTGGATTATAATTTGAACTAATCTAATTTTGTTATAAGTTATCTATTCTTCCTACTACACAACTTGCGTATGATTTAGCTTTCTTTAATAAAGTATTTTGATCTGTCTCTAAAGGATAACCTAATTCATTTAAACGATCATGTACTTGTAATTTATTATTTTCAGAATCATATTCATACGTTACAGTTGTTAGATCCTGATTTACTTCAATATTTTGTACACCAGTTAATTTGGATAGTTCTTTTTTAATTGTTGAAGCACATCCTCCACATTTTAAATTCTGAATGATTATTGTCGTTTTCATATGTTTTTTCTTAAAGTTAGTCATTCAATTCATCGAAATGTGTAACATATATGACAATGAATATTTTCTATTTAACATAATGTAATAAATAATTAAAAAGCTGAAAGATAAATCTGATATTGGTTAAGTAATAATTGAATAAAAAAATGAATGTTAGTAAGTAATTTAGAATTGATATAAGAAGAAATAAATAATCATCTTCTTTTTCTTAATTTTGTATATCACAAATCTTTTTTGATTTTAAATAAAAATTAAATTCCTTTCAATGAGTTATTTAGACGAATTAAACGAGAGTCAACGATTGGCTGCTGAATCTATTTATGGTCCTAACATGGTCATTGCTGGTGCTGGATCGGGAAAAACGAGAGTTTTGACTTTCCGTATTGCTTATATGATTGAGCAAGGAGTTGACCCATTTAATATCATGGCTTTAACGTTTACGAATAAAGCTGCTCGTGAAATGACTGAAAGGATTGGAAAAATAATTGGAGGTTCTGAATCGAAAAATATAACTATGGGTACCTTCCACTCTGTTTTTTCAAGGATACTACGTTATAATGCAGATCGTTTGGGGTATCCAACAAATTTTACAATTTACGATACACAAGATTCAAAAAGTGTCTTAAAAGATGTCATTAAAAGTTTCAATTTAGATGATAAAATCTACAAAACAAGTATCGTTTTAGGTAGAATTTCATCTGCAAAAAATAATTTGATTTCCCCAGAAGCTTATGCTCAAAATGAAAGTATTTTAGCGGAAGATTCGATTGCTAAAAGACCTGAAATGGCACGTATTTACAAAGCTTATGCTATGCGTTGCTTTAAATCAGGCGCAATGGATTTTGATGATTTATTGTACATGACCAATGTGTTATTTCGTGATTTTCCTGATGTTTTAGGCTACTACCAACAAAAATTTAAGTACATTTTGGTGGATGAGTACCAAGATACCAACTATGCTCAGTATTTAATTGTTAAGAAATTAGCTGCGGTATTTGAAAATATTTGTGTTGTTGGTGATGATGCGCAAAGTATCTACTCTTTCCGTGGAGCAAATATTCAAAATATTTTAAATTTCAGAAATGATTATCCTGATTTTAAAATGTTTAAACTGGAACAAAACTATCGAAGCACCCGAAATATCGTTGAAGCTGCGAATAGTGTTATTTCGAAAAACCAAGATCAGATTCAAAAAAATGTTTGGACAGATAATAGCGAAGGTGAAAAAATTCATGTAGTTAGAACACTGACAGACAACGAAGAAGGGAAAGTAATTGCAAATAGAATCTACGATGTAAAGCAACGTGAAGGCTTAAGTTATGGTGATTTTGCAATTTTATACAGAACAAATAAACAATCAAGATCGTTTGAGGAAGCGCTTCGAAAATTAAATATTCCTTATAAAATTTATGGTGGACTTTCATTCTACCAAAGAAAAGAGATAAAGGATACGTTGGCTTATTTTCGTTTAGCAATCAATCCGAAAGATGAAGAAGCGATAAAGCGTGTAATCAATTATCCATTGAGAGGGATTGGAAAAACAACGATTGAAAATATCATTATTGCAGCTGATAAATACAATGTAAATATTTGGGATATCATTTCAAATTTTGTTCAATACCCAATTAATTTAAACCAAGGAACAAAGAATAAAATCGCTGATTTTGTTACAATGATTCAAAGTTTTGGCGCTCAGTTGGATCGTTTAAATGCGTATGATTTAGCCCAACAAATTGCAAAATCTTCAGGTATTTTAAAGGATTTGTATGCTGAAAAAGACAAGGGTCCAGAAGAGGTTGAACGTTATCAAAATATTGAGGCCTTATTAGCAGGTATTAAAGAGTTTACTGTAAATTCGGATGGGGATGTTGCACGTACATTGCCAGAATTTATGGAAGATGTAGCCTTGTTAACAGATGCTGACAATAAAGAAGAAGACGGAGATAATTTTGTAACCATGATGACAATTCACTCGAGTAAAGGTTTGGAATTCAATCATGTATATTTAGTTGGTTTAGAAGAAAACCTCTTCCCTTCTCAGATGGCTTTGCATTCAAGAACTGAATTAGAGGAAGAAAGAAGATTGTTTTATGTTGCGGTTACTCGAGCAAGAGATACTTGTACGCTTTCGTATGCAACCTCTCGATTTATTTGGGGTAACTTAGTTACATCAGAACCAAGTCGTTTTATTGATGAAATAGCTCGAGATTTTTTGCATTTTGAAGTACCTGACAGGCCAGGTGGACGTTCGTTGAATAGTCGAGCAAGTGGTTTTGATCGACCAATGTCTGGAGGGTTAAATCGTTCTTTGTCAAGTTCTTCATTAAGTACTTCTTCTAGTTCGCCAAATTTGAAACCAATGTCTCAGGCTAGTTCAGCTCCTAAAAAAACAGGAGCATCTTCATTGGATTTAAAAGTTGGGTTCAATGTTCAGCACGCTCAATTTGGAACAGGAAAAATTACAGCAATTGAAGGAACAGGTAATGATAAAAA
>CALPVI020000195.1 GCA_943326975.2 Actinomyces viscosus
CGGTTATTCTCAAAATCATTTTTTAGCTCAAATGTTTTTAGAAGTTTTGTAACCATTAAATCTTCTTTCATTTCTTCAATTGATTCAAAATGAAATGCATTTTCTTTATTTGCCAAAAGATCATGAGCTTTTACAAATGCCGATTCTGCTTCTTGCAAATAGGAAATTTCAGGTTCTATAAATTTAGTACCGATTGCAATTAATACCTGAACACTTTCTTTTGGTAAATCTTCAGCTATAAATAGCGTTTTATTTAATAACGTAAATAAGACATTTATTTTGGAAAGTAGATTCGAGTTTTTCTGCAACTCACCATGATAAAATAAAACAAAACGTCTGAAATACTCTTTACCAAGTTGAGAAATTTCATCATTTACATAACCTTCATTATTTTTAATTGCTAAAATAAATCGCGCATCACTAAATCTAAACCAATCATTTTTTTCTTTTATATCAAAAATAATTTCCTTTTCTTCAAAATAACGTAATCTCTGTAAAACTTCAATTCTATCTTGACTTAAAATAAAAGCTAATGCATTTATTTCAAACTCTTCGTTTCTATCACAAGAATAAACACAAGCAAGTAAAAAATTCATCTCGTCATTAGACAATGAATTCACTATTGATTCAAAATTGGTTAACTCTTGATTTATAGTTGGAATCTCTAATTGCTTTTTAATATTTAAACCAAAATGTCCTGGTTTTATATTTTTAATCGTTTCATTATTTTCAAATGCATTTAAAATTTCAATAATATCACCTGGAACTTTGTCAATTTCTCTACCTTCAAAAAACGTCAATAAATCATAGTAATCAAAAACACTCAAATCATAACGCGTTTTTAAACACTGTTTTATAAATGAGCTATCTACTCTCAATCGAAAGAAAAAATCGCTATCAAAAAGTTTATTTCTCTTTATTTTAACTTCTGCAATCGTTTCAATTAAATTCTCAAATGTATTTTTAAAACTGTAAAATTCGTTCGCTGTGAAAATTATATTTTTATTCGAATTTTCTTTAAATATTTTCTTCGATTTTTTAAAATAATGTAAGATCTCAAATAATAATTTTTCATTTTCATTTTTTGCTAAATGAATATTTTCAAAAACTAACAAATATTCCTCTTTCGAATCAAGAATTTTGCATATTTGTTTAGAGATAACTTTTACATTTTCAGGATCACTTGCCTTATCTACAACCAATAATTCTCCAACTGAAGAGATAGAATTCAACAATTTCCCAATTACATTTCCTGATTTTCGCGCTTCATCAGCATGATTATTGAATCTTTTGAATGATAAATATTTTTTCAGCCCAAATGCAAAAGGATAATAATTTACTTTAGACTCTTCTTCAGATTGATTTATAGAAAAATCAATCAAAATCTTATCATTCGTTTGTGTTTTTAAATCTTTCATTAATTGCTTTGCAACGCTTGATTTACCCATTCCTTTTATTCCATAAAGTACAACTAGGTTTCTTTCAATTAATGAATTTTTTATTTCCTCATATTGATCTGATTTTATAAACTCAGTTTTTTTCTCATTTTTAACAGAATCATCTTTATCTAGAAAACTAAAAACTCCTTTTTTATTCAAGAAATAGATACCTAATAAAAATAAATTCGGAACTAAAACACACCAAATTAGCGTATTAATCGTATTGTCCCAATTATATAAACCAATTAAATTATATACAAATAATAAGTAAGATGTAAATTCGATGACCAATGAACTTATGAGGAAAATTTTATTTGTCAGAATACTTTCCTGAGGTCTATTTTTAATTTCAATCCAAAAATAACTAATGATATATGCGTAAAAAACACCAACTAAAATACTTATTACGACAAAAAATAAATGAAAATCAATAGAAAAACGAATCATCCCATAATAAGCTAATGCAACTGGGAAACACATAAATGTACCTAGTAGAATACTGAAAACACCTCTTTTAATATCTAAACCAGAATCAAATTTCTCAATGTAATGATCCATCTTACCAATTACTAAATGCACTAAAATCAAGGGTAAAAAAGTAAACGAAAAACTTACTGCCCATCTCCAAATCTCTGAAGTATCTGTCTCATAATACTCCCCTGAAACAGGTGATAAATAATTCACTATCAACTCAATGAAGACAATAGAAAAAACAATACTTGAGAAAGTGGAAATCAAAAAATGAGAAAATTTTATTCTTTCATTTTCTGTATCTTTTCTTTTTGTTAGAAAATATATAAGTAATGTTATCAAAATAAAAACCACAACAAGCGGTAATTTATATCCGAAGATTGTATTAAACTGTCTTTCTTTTGCAAAGGTTTCAACATATTTATTTGATACTATTGGGCCACTTAGATCAAATCTTTTTGCTTTTGCAGAATAATAATATACTCCTTTATACTGGTCATTCTTAATAATATCAATTATTAAAATTTGCTTCGTATCGAAAAAATCAGCAATCTTCTTCAATTTTAAACTATCCGATATTATTTCTTGAATTGGGATAGTTTTATTAAATATTTGAGCGAATTCCTGGTCGGAAATCGTATAGAAATTCGTGTTTAAATTTAAATATTGAACGGAGGATTCTTCTAATTTTTTGTCACCCGAAACTTGATTAATAATTGTAAAATAGGGAATCAATGATAAATCTTTAGAGAAAGAAAAATCGTTCAAATGAATCAATTTATCTAAAACACGAATACTAGATATCTTATCCATGTAGTCTCTACCAAAATCCTCTTCTTTCGTCTGATTGGTATTCATCAAATCTATAAAAAATGGAAAACGATTATTTACCGAAAATTCATTTTCTTCTCGATTTGTATCAACTAATTGAATGATTTTTTTCGCACTTTTAATTGTATTTTCAGCTGTACTGTCCTGCTTATTTTTAGATGCAATTTGAATACTTTCCAATGCTAATTTACGAGCTTCGTCGAATTCAATATTTGTATTACCTAATGCGCGACTATACCAATACATGGTATTCGAATGTTTTAACTTTTCAGTTGCACTAGTATTATTAGAATCAATTGAATTAAAAGCTTCAATGTTGTTAATAATATACAATGTAAGTAATGAAATTGATAAAATTAACAGTGCGATTCTTTTATACGTTTTTTTGAACATTGGTAATTATTTTAGTAAATAACGATGGTAAACTAATTGGTTTAAAATTAAAAAATCTTATTCATAAAATACCAAGTATTCTACAAATAAGATTTAATATTCATTATGGTTTTAAATATATTTAATTGCAACACTATTGAATGCAAAAAAATCCTACAAACAAACAGACATAGTTACTTTAGGGATTTCTTGACCAAATAAAGAGGGTGATGCTTTGCTTATACCGTTTAGAATGAAGTCAGCGAAAAAATATCCAGGTAATAAAAATATATAAAAAATAATCGGCACTGATTCAAAAAACAAACCCAATAATGCCATAATGATATAAGCACCAAAAACAATTAAAAGCATTTGATTAAATGTTGGATTCTCTCCATGAAACTTAATCACAGGTAAAAAATAATGTAGAATAATAAAAGTCGGAATTGTTGCTAAATCACACCTAACTATATTCAACAGAAGACGATTTTTAAAATAAGATATTTTCATATTTGACAAATTTTTGATGATTGGTTTTAAAACAATATAAATATATATAATTAATTGGACCTAAAATTAATTTTTAATGATCTTCCGACAAAAATATTTGTTGAAGCATTATTTAGTTCTTTTCCTTTATAAATTTCCACATTTTTTTCAATGAATTATCGCGTGCTAATTCTAACCATTCTTCTGTTTTAGTGGTAAACGAAGTGGGTAATGAAACACCTTTGATTCAAAGAAGGTTTTTGCCTCTTGAGAGATGTGAAATTGTATTTTTTTGGATGGGTACATAATTTGGTTTCTAAAACTAACACTAAATTTAAAATTATATTTGATTTTTTTAGTCTTCCAAAATAAAAAGTGATAAAATAAAAAAGCGAGACTTCAATAGAAATCTCGCTTTTAAATTTTTATTGATAATTATCTTTAGTATTTATATTCGTCTTCCAAATCATCAACATTACTCATACTATCAATTTCATTTTGAATATTTTCAGCTTCTTCTTCCATTGAATTACTGATTTCTTCTGTCTCATCACTTTTTACAGGTGATTGTTTAACTTCAGATTCTTCGATAGTTAGAGTGCCTTTATTAATAATAATGTTTTTATACTCTTCTCTTTTTTTCGTCCAATATTCATCAAATTTTGGATAACCGTCCCAAGCATCGAATTCTAAATGTTCCATATCTTCATGAGAAGAATGAACCAGCTTATTCGCTAAAACAAGTGCTCGATCATAATTTTTTTCATTAATGTATATTTTAACAGAATCTTCTATCATTTCTAATTCAGTATTAACAAGCATTGCATCAGCTTTATTACTTTCCTCATTTTGAGTGAAAAAGAAGAAGAACAAAGCAAAACCTATTAACACACAAGCACCTATTACTCCATTTTTATTTTCTACAAGAAAAGCTTGAAAATTTTTACCTTGGCTTCTTAATTCTGCAGCTCTTTGTTTACGTTCAGAGTTTTCTTTTTCTTCTCTTTCTGAATTAGCTTTATCTTCTTGTATTTCTGCTAATATATCTCGTTGAGAACGACTTGAGCTATAACTAGATGAAGATTGATTATTGTAATCACCATTCGGATTTTTCGCATAATAATCTTCAATATCTTTCAATTTTCTGTGTCGCTCC
>CALPVI020000196.1 GCA_943326975.2 Actinomyces viscosus
ATAGCAGCAAACCTTCAAGCTTGCCTTTGGACTCCTTTTAATTCAGGAATATTTGCTAATTATTGAAAAGTAAACTTCTATTCTTATAACTTATTACGAATTTTATCTCGCATGGTTCAAATCTAGCAGAACAAATGACTTATCATTCCTTATATAACAAAAAAAAGGTGTCATAAATGACACCCTTAAAAAAGATAAAAATATTTCCTCTTAATTTTTCTTACTATTTATATCCTGAATAAAATAAAACGTTTTATCAATAGTTTCGTATTGTCCAATAGGACCTAAAGCAGGAGCAGAAACAATATAACCTATTTGGTCAATCAATACATAATATGGAAAACTTTCTACTGAAAATTGCTTAAATATTGGATCGTTTTCATTCACTTCAAATTTAGACCATGAAATTAAATCAATCGATTTTTGTGCATCAATTGAAAGATTTTTCACTTTTGGATAAACAGTAACTATCTGTATCGAATTTTTATATTTTTCATTCAATTGTGTCAAAACAGGTAATTCTTTCAAGCAGTTATCACTTTTAGGATTAAAAAAATGTAAATAAATGTGTTTGCCATTGTATGTATTTAAATTTACTATTGAACCATCTACTGCTACAAATTTAAAATCAGGTGATTTCGTTCCCGGGACTAACTCTAATAAACGAATAATCGTATTTTTAGCTATAATTTGATCATTTTTAAATAAAGCATGGATTGAAACACTATCTAAAATTGTTAAAATATTTTTTTGATATTCAGGTCCTTTGTAAAATTCTTCAGCCATTAATTTAATCATTACAATTTCTCTAATTCTTAAATTAATCAACGTATATTCACCACTCAATGCTTTCATTACAAGTGTTGGTGAACTTTTCTCAATTGCTAAATTAACCTTTGAGCTTGTTTCTAAATTCAATCGTTGCATCAAATTTTCATAAAACTTTGTCATATACATCATATATGCATCATTTTCATAGCTTACAGGAGTATGTTTTAAATAGAAATCATGCTTTTCATATTTATTTCGGCTTCCTACGTTTTGAATCTCATCCATTGAAGCAAACGTAAATCGAACGTAGGTTTTAAAATATGTATTTGTATCATTTTTATATGCTTTCTCTGCATTCGATTTGAATAAATCTAATTCTTTTGAAAATTCAATTGGCTTGCTATTTTTACTATAATAATAATTTCCTACAAAATCATCAACCCAACGATTAAAACCTAAAATTTTGTAGTTAATATCATTGGTATCTAAGGAGAAAAAAGTTATTTCAACCGTATTTCCAGAGGGTCTAAATGGATCATATTTATCTTTTTCAGGAAACAATACTTCGTAATTAGCTTTTGGTTGAACATATAAATAAGCCTTATTTTTCTTCGACTTTAAAATAATTTTTTGTGTAGAAGCTAATGGCAAACTGAAAGCAAAACTACTATCCGACTTTACTGTTGTAGAAGCAATTAATTCTTCTTTCATGGTAAGATAATCTTGAATTTTGTAGGCTTCTATTATAGTGTTTACATAAGCTGGGGCATAGCCTTTAATCTTAACATTTGTTTGCGCGATTGAAAACGCAGTTAAACAAATCATTACTAAAAAACTTAAAATTGACTTTAACATAGTTCTATTTTTAAAAAATGAATAGCAGGAATCATACCATTCTATTAAACGAGAAGATGTGAATTGGTTACAAAAGGTTCTATAGAAGCTTTATTTCTATAAATTTCTCTTATTATAGTTGAATTGATTGCACCATATTTTTGTTCGGTTAAGAAAAAGACTGTATCAATTCCTGAAATCTCAAAATTCATATGACCAATTGATTTTTCATATTCAAAATCTTTAGAATCTCTTAAACCTCGAACAATAAAATCTGCACCTTTTTGTTTGCAAAATTCAACGGTAAGAGTAGAGTAGGTCTCAATTGAAACCTGAGGGAAATCAATAAATAAAGATTGTATATGTTTCATTCTATTCTCTAATGAGAACATATATGTTTTTTGTTGATTTACTCCGATTGCAATTATGATTTCATCAAACATTGTTAATGCCTTTTTCACAACTGCTTCGTGACCTTTTGTAAAAGGATCGAATGACCCTGGAAAAACACCAATTTTCTTCATGGCTATTCTTCTATTTTATGACTAAAAAAACTAAAATGAACATTTCCATAACTTCTTATGTTTTCAAAAGATGGATACTCTTCTAAATGAGTGTGTCTTCCGTGTTCTATTATTAATACTCCATTTTCTTTTAATAGACCTTTTTGAAAAACGATATCAACTATCTGATTGTGAAATGTTAAATTATAAGGTGGATCTGCAAAAATGATATCGTATTTATTTTCAGTTTTCAATAAATATTGAATAATATCCATTTTAATCACTTGTAAATCAGCTTCTACATCTAATTCTTTTGCATTGTGTCGAATAAATTTCGTACAGAAAAAATCTTTGTCAATTGCAGTTAATTTCCCCGCTTCTCTAGACAAAAACTCAAATGTAATGTTTCCAGTTCCTGCACATAAATCCAAAATATCAAAATCCACTAATGAATAGCGATTCTCTAAAAGATTAAAAAGCCCTTCTTTAGCATAATCTGTCGTTGGACGTGAAGGAAAATTTTTTGGAACAGAAAATCTTCTTGATTTTAATTTACCTCTAATTATACGCACAGTAAATGGGATTTAATAAGTATGTGTGAATTAATTTTTATTTCTAAAGTATCTAAATCTTTCAATTTCAATAGTTTTACTTTTACTTCTTCTACTATTTCATCCAAAGAACCAACTCCTTTTACTAAATTGATTACACCTTTTTCTCCAACAGCTTTCAACTGCTGCAATATGAACATCAAATGATACACAATATCATCCGAATTAATGTAATTAAAATGAGAGTAAAATTGCAAACTATTTTCTTTTACTATTACTATACAAACAGAATCTTGGTGTATAGTAATTACTGATTGAAGAGCTAGAGTAGATGAAGTAAACAAATAACGAAGTAATAAACTACCTTCATTCTGAATGACAATTCTTGGAAATTTAATTACGAAAAATGATTTCACCCAAAGAGGAATATCAAACACATTTACAATTGATAATTCTGAAATTCGATTGTAATCTATATGTGAATTTGGAACATCTTTATTAAAACACAAACGAAAAGAATCTTCCGGTTTTGTTTCTGTAAAAACATTGTTTGGTAAAAGGGTAGAATTTGGTGTATACCAAGAAAGAGTATATTCATCAAAAGGTATTTCCTTGTATTTTTTTTCTTGAAAAATTTGTTCTAACTGTTCTTTAAAACGATAATCAAGTCGATCTTTGAATGAGAAAAAATCAACTTGTACAGCAATTCCATCTTGTAAACTTGTAAATTGTACGGCGTTTTCAGAAAGTTCTATTGCTAATTGCGTTTTCATTTTTTTCTACTATATTGAAATACAAATCTACTATTTAATGTCCAACAACCACCTATCTATTGATTTATAAATACAACATTCAATGTTAATAAAAATGGTTGTGGCTATTTTACTTTTCTTTTGATAAAATCTCCTCTAAAAATTGTGAAAATGAAACTCTTTTGTAATTAGATGGCACCCCAAATAAATCTTTGTTTAATACTGATTTTTCCATAGAAAGGAGTGTGTATTCAATTCTTCCATCTTCTGTATCTATATAATAATGAACAGCTAAACCAGGTAAATCAGTGAAAGCGTCAATGTATTTCGGAGAATAATCTTTCAAATAAAGGACTTCATAAGAAGTATTATTATTCAATTGTTCAACCTTCATACGATTGGCTTTTAAATTGGCTATTTTTCTTTTACCACATTTCTTTTTGTACGTATAAATCGATTGCTTTAGCTTAGTTGAATCAGGTTCTAGGGCCTTTTTATTTAAATCTGTTTGAATAGCATAATAGTTATTCTTTGCTTGTAATAACAATATTGACTTATTTAATAAGGTATGTTTTATAATTGTTTGAGGCCCCAGCTGATCCGAAAAATTCTCAATTCGAACAATAGTATCATTCGTGTAAACCGTCATTAGTCTTGGTGAATAAAATTTCTGCATAGCAGTATCTACCATTTGAACCGAATAAACTAACTTACCTGTAAAAGTTTTGAATTGTTGTGAAAATGAATTTATTGAGATTAAAATGAAGAGTACTATAAAATTTATCTTTTTCATATCTAATTAGTTTTATATCTGATCAAAATTCAACACACGATGTTTTTTTAAATAAATAATGTGCCAAAATCAAACCTATGTAAAAATAGACATTTATAAAAGGACTTATTGCTTAACAACAATAGCTTATGAACATTTTTTTCAACGAAATCAACCTTTATTTAATTTTAAAAAATGATAAATTCGAGTTAAAAAATAAAATAAATTGTACATTTGAATAACTATGAATTAAAATTGTTTTATGAAAATTTTCATTTTTCTATCGTTAATTGCCCTTACTTTTACTGGTTGTAAAAAGAAACAAGCTGATTTCAATATAAAAGGTACAATCACTGATATTTCTCTAAACCAAGCTCTTTCAGGAGCAACTGTTGAAATTTACAAATTAGCAATAGGAAGTTCTAATGAAGAATTTTATAGCTCAACAACAACATCTAATTCGGGTGAATATTCTTTTTCTATTCCAAGAGATAAAAGTACAGGTTATACAATCAAAATAATTAAAAGCAATTATTTTGAATTAAGTGAATCAATCAACTTTAG
>CALPVI020000197.1 GCA_943326975.2 Actinomyces viscosus
GAAAAATTTGAAGATGAAAATAAAACTATTGGAATTTTGTTATGTGCCGATAAAAATGATGCAGTTGTAAAATTTAGTCTACCCGAAAATTCAGAAAATATTATTGCAAGCAAATACCAACTTTATTTACCAACTGAAAAACAATTATTGTCAGAACTTGAAAATGAATTGAATTCTTTTATAAAAAAGATTCGAAAATGAGGGAAGTAAATTAGTATTTGAAAGAGATTTATATATAGTAACTATTTATTTAATAAATTTTCAATTAATTTTTTTAAATAAATATTTTCTTCTTGTAACTGTTGAATTAACTTGTCATATAAACTTTTGTTTTCATCTGTAACCTGATTATTAATAACTAATCCATTACCTGTTTGGTTATTCATAACATTAAAAACCATACTTTCATTGAAAGATATAATTTCCTCAGGTTTCATACCCAACTCTTCAGAAATTTTTTCAAGTTTTGAATAAGTAATTTCTGTTTCTCCTAATTCAATTCGACTATATGCGCTTTGAGTAATACCAATTGATTTGGCCATATGGTCTTGGGTTAAATTTTTTAATTCCCTAAGTTTTTTTATTTTATTACCTATTTTCAAATTATCCATCAAATCTAATTTTATGTAAATATATCATATTTTTTAAAATCATAACTTATTAATTTAACGCATAAACTATGAATAAAATGTTCTAATAAACATATCTAAAAAATTTAATTTTGGTTAAAAATAACTTTATGAAAAAAAATTATCTATTAATTTTATTAGCCTTGTTAAGTTTTAATCTAGGTTATACACAAGTGTTTGAATCAGGTAGTAACCATCTACAATTTGGATATGGGTTTGGTTTAAACAATTCAAAATTACTATCATCTTATCAAAGTAATAATAGTTATAAATACTCGGGATTTGGTCCAATATTAGGTAGTTTTGAACATGGAATCAATGATAATATAGGAATTAGTGGTGCTATTTCATACTCAAGCTTTGGAGGTTCTTGGATTCAAGAATCGTATCTTGCATCTTATAAATATTCATATAGATGGTCAACGCTTTCAATGATGATTCGTGGAGCTTACCATTTTAATTTAAACAATGATAAATTTGATCCATACACGGGAATCGGAATAGGTTTTTTAAAATATAGTTACAAATGGACTTCCACTGACCCAAATTTTAATGAGAGTAATAATAATGTTTCTCTAGGTACTCCATTTGGTTATCAAATTTTTGCTGGTGCAAGATATTTATTTACTGATAAAATTGGAGCATATGCTGAGATTGGTTATGGCTTTTCTGTTTTGAATCTTGGTTTGAGTTTAAAAATGTAAAAAAATATGCATAAAACATTTATTTTATTATTTGCTATCATTTTATTGTTTAAATCTTCTTTTGCTCAAAATTTTAATTGGATTAGTTGTATTGGATATGAAGACCAGTCAATATCTGAAATTAATAGTAATGTAATATTTCAGAAATCTGGTAATGAAATATATAAAAGTAATGGAACGCTTGCAGGAACAAATCAAATTTACTCGTTTCCACAAAACAATAGTATTATCAGAAATAATAATGGATTTTCATTTGATAATGATACTTATTTTGTTAAAATGGGAAATTTTTTATTCTTTAAAGTCATAAGTCAAAATGGATCATTTCTTTGGAAAACAGATGGAAATATAAATGGAACATTGCTAACAAAAGATTTATCAACTAATGTGTTTTGCTCAAATCTTTGTTTGATGAATAGTAAAATGTATTTCTTAACATCATATAAAGATCCAATCTGGGGAAATATAACAAATGAATTATGGCAATCAGATGGAACAACAAACGGAACGATAACAATAAAAAATTGGACAAATGAACCAAGTATATATCAGTATAATAATAATATAAGATACTTTAATAATAAAATTTATTTTTCTGGATTTGAAAGTGATGGTACCACTTCTGGAACAATTAAAACAGGTGTAATACTCCCAAAAGAAAGTGAATCTTGTTTATATAATGGATATATATATTACAATAATAACAATAATATTTGGCGTACTAATGGTACAAAAATAGGAACTTCAAAAACAATGGATTTTCCCATAAATGGCAAAATTCACTTATTTAATGGTTGGATGTACTTTTCAGGTGGAGAAAGTGGTCCTGGTAAACCTGGTTTTGAATTATATAAAACTGATGGTACCTTATCAAATACGTCAATTGTAAAAGATATCTATTTAGGATATAAAAATTCATATCCATCGAATTTTATACATTCAAATAATTTACTTTATTTTATAGCTGATGATGGTTTCAATGGTAGACAATATTGGAAAACAGATGGGACATTTAATGGAACAAATTTAGTTAAACAAATAGCACCAACTGATAACGGATTAGTATTAAACACATCTGGTTTTAATGATAGTGACTATGATAGAGATTTTAAACAAATTATTTTCAATAATGAATTATATTTCTATTTAAAATCAAATAATGGTTTAAAAGGTATTTGGAAAACAGATGGAACACTTTCAAATACTGTATTTATTCATCAAACTGATTCAATAAGATTAATTCAGAATATAAATTCTAAAATATTTTTTGTCGCTGATTCAAATAATACTTGTCAAAGAAGTATTTGGACAATGGATAATAATACATCAAATTTTGAAGAAGTTAAATTTAATTTAGAAATAAATAATACAATCTTTCCAAATCCAAATAATGGAAAATTTAAAGTAAATATTCCCTTAGAAAATTTAAATAATGAATTTGAAATATTTGATGAAATGGGGCGAAAAATAAAAACAATTGAATCAAATAATGATATAGATATTTCAGATTTTGAAAACGGTATTTATTATCTAAACATTAAAGAAGAAAATATTATTTTAAAAATATTAGTACTTAAAAATTAAATTATAATCAATTATGAAAAGAATCAAATACACATTAATACTATCTTTATCAATGTTTTTTGTAGGAAATCTATTTTCTCAAAAACAATCATCAGGTAATATTACAACTGAACTTCAGCTTTCTCCTCTTGGGAGTGAACCTTTAAAAATAGATGGTTTAAAGTTTAGAAAATTTTTAGCCGATAACAAAGCAATTCGACTAAATATGTTTTTAGGTGGGAAGAAAACTCCTACATTATCAACTTCAAATGATATTGAATTAAAATCTATTTCTTCTAACTTTGATTTAACCTTAAAACCTGGTTATGAAATGCATTTTAATGGTTCGAATAAACTTTCGCCATACATAGGATCAGAATTGCTTATTGGTTTTAATAATAAAATAAATTCAACACAAACTCTTTGGGGTGCTGACAATTCAATAGAAACAAAAAGAGTAAAAGATCACTCATCCGTTTTAGGATTAAATCTTTTTACAGGTACAGACTTTTACTTTGCAGAAAAATTTTATATTGGAGTTGAAATAGGTTTTGGTTTTTTATACAACTCAAAAGGATATACTTCAACAAAATATAACAATCCTTCAGATCCAACTTTTACAGACAATAAATCGAAAGGTACTTCATCTGATTTTACATGGGGTCCTAATTATCAAGGTACATTTAGAATAGGTTATTGTATTAAATAAGATTAATTATGAAAATTTATATTTTGTTTATACTATCATTTATTATTTTTTCTTGCACAAAAGATGAAAAGGGAACTTCAATAAATGAAGATAAAGTATTAAAGTTAACTAGTGATGAGTCAATTACATTAAATGAAAATTTAGAAAAAATACCGCTTATTATAAAATATTTTGACGAACAAAAAAATAGATATATAGATTTTGATTGCAAAAACAGAACTGTTACCTTCAGCAAAGGTTGGAGTTTTTCAAATCCTAAACCTAATACCATTTATAGTCAAAGCGGTAATTTAGTATTGTATATGTCTTCGTCATCGACCAGCTTTGGTTATGGAAATCCTACAAGTTCTATTACTGTAGGTTCAAAAACACTCAACGTGCAAACTTTATGTGTAGCAGTTGATGCAAGCGCATATTCACAAATGTTTTCTAGTCAAACCGGAAGTTTACCTTATGATGGTATATCAGTTGTATTGGGATTGGATGCTGATTTTAGTTTACTTGCAAATGCATCTAGCACAAATTTTGCAAATTATTTTCATGGAGTCGCATATTATTTAGTTTATGATTTTAATGCATCTGGAAAATATACAGTAATTGATTGGTTAAATGGTCTTTCAAATTTAAGTAACTCTAAAGCATTTGCATATGTTTTTACATTTGATCAAAATAATAATGGTGGGTTTTATTTTTCACAAGATGGAGATATTACTGTTAGTGGAGGCGATATGAATTTTAATGGTAATTATTGGGGGATTGAAACAAATTTCACTTCAATAAATCCAAACTTAACTTATCAATCATATCCCGGATCAGGAAAGATGGGATGTAACTAAATTTATTAAATATGGCTAAAAAAAATTTAGCCATATTTTCTACCCCATCTCCCATTCCCCTGAAGAATAATCTGTATAAATAATGTCATTACCTATTGTTTCTTCATCGGCCATAATTTCCCATATGCCGGCCCAACGATTGGTGTCTTTTTGAAAAGTACCCGTGTAAATTACTTCATGACCTTTTCTTCCCTCATCGATCGCTACTTCATCGTTTTCATCGATGGAATATGAAACAGGATAAGTAACTACAAAATGGATTTGATTGCCGTCAATTGTACCGACCAC
>CALPVI020000198.1 GCA_943326975.2 Actinomyces viscosus
ATTTGGGGAAGTGAGAAACCTTCAAGGAAAGGTGAATGGCCAAATGAATGCATTGGGATTCTCGATGAAAGAAGAAGCATCCTTAACAACACTTACACTTGATGTTATTAAGTCATCCGAAATTGAAGGAGAAATACTCAATTATGAACAAGTTCGTTCTTCAATAGCTAGACGTTTAGGAATGGATGTTGCAGGATTAGTTGCAAGTGATCGAAATGTTGAAGGAGTTGTTGAAATGATGCTTGATGCAACTCAAAATTTTCAGCAACCGCTTACAGAAGAACGATTATTTGGTTGGCATTCTTGCCTTTTCCCAACAGGTTGGAGCGGAATGTATAAAATAGAAGTTGGTCAATATAGAACTGGTGAAATGCAAGTTGTATCAGGTGCAATAGGAAAAGAAAAAATTCATTTTGAAG
Organism: Actinomyces viscosus; assembly: GCA_943326975.2. GTDB lineage: Bacteria > Bacteroidota > Bacteroidia > Flavobacteriales_D > Crocinitomicaceae > CAIUKX01. The sequence goes on from CALPVI020000198.1 coordinate 420, forward strand.
CACCAAATCCAACAATTGTTAAAGCAGAAATGGATGCATTTTTGAATTGGATAAACAATGATAAAAACGAACTTGATCCTGTATTAAAAACAGCTATTGCACATTTTTGGTTCATCATTATACATCCATTTGATGACGGAAACGGAAGAATTGCAAGAGCGATTTCTGATTTATTATTAGCCAGATCAGATAAAAGTAGCGAACGATTTTATAGTATGTCGAATCAAATATTGGCGGATAAGAAAACATATTATGAAGTCCTTCAAAAAGTTCAACACAACGATAGAGACATTACAGCATGGTTAAAATGGTTTTTACACTGCTTAAAAAATGCTCTATTAGAAACCGAATTATCATTACAAAAAATTCTGAATAAGGCGAATTTCTGGAAAACGCATGAAAACACGCCATTTAATGAAAGACAACGATTCATTATCAATAAATTACTTTATGATTTTGAAGGTAAACTCAAAACATCTAAATGGGCAAAAATGACAAAATGCTCCACTGATACTGCTTTAAGAGATATTAAAGATTTAATTGATAAAGGAGTATTAAAACAAGAGTCAGAAGGCGGTAGGAGTACGAATTATGAGCTGGTTACATAAAATTATCAGAAATTTCTTTCTAAGTATCAAATAATTTATATATTTAAGTTTAAAAATTATTTTAATGAAAACTTACTTAGCAGCTGAATTATTTTTAGATGAGCTAAATAGTAATAACAGAATACAGAAATATATTACCTAGATATCATATTAAATATAAAACACATCTAAAATGAAAACATCCACTAAAAACAATCTATTAACAAGTTTGGCAATCATATTTGTTTTTACATCTGTTGCGCAAGATAAAACGCAGGTTAGGTATTATAAAGAATCTAATGGCAATTTTCTAAACCCGTCGATTCTTACTTTCAAAAAAGAGTTAGTAGGAAAAGATACCAATACTGCAAGTTTTTTCCGAGTATATTTTTTAAATGATAAATTTTCAACAGTAAATTTTTTAGAAAAAAACAATATTGTATATAACTACTATTATAGTTTTGACAATAAAAATAATTATAAAGAATTGATTGAATACATAGGTAACTATCCATTTGGGGTCACTTGTAATTATGAATGTGATGAGTTTGGTAGAATATCAAAAAATATAGTTCATTGGGGAGGGAATATATATATCTCGAGGTATAAGTATGAAAATTCAAGACTAATCGAAGAAAGATGTTATGATATAGAAAACAAGTTAAAAGGTTTTCAAGGTATTCTTCCTATTACAAGATATAAATATGACAATGAAGGAAGACAAATTGAAACAGCTACTTATGATCAAGAAGAAAAGTTAACTGATAATGAAAACGGAACAGCCATTACAAGATATATATATGATGATAAAGGAAACACACTCGAATTAGTTTATTTTGATAAAGAAGATAAGTTAATTGATGGCACAGCTATTACAAGGAGTAAATATGATGATAAAGGAAACAAAATTGAAACAGCAACTTATGATAAAGAAGATAAGTTACTTGGTGACTCTTATGGAGTAGCAATTACAAAATATAAATATGATAATCAATTAAATGAAATCGAAATAGCTACTTATGATATAAACAATAAATTAATTGGTGATTATTCGAATACAGCAATATATAGAAATAAATATGATAATGGAGGAAGAAAAATCGAAACAACTAATTATGATATTAATGAAAAGTTAATTGATGATGTATATGGAAAAGCTATTACAAGGTATAAATATGATAATAAAAGAAACGAAACCGAAATAGCCACTTATGATATTAATGAAAAGTTAATTGATGATGTATATGGAAAATCTATTACAAGGTATAAATATGATGCTCAAGGAAACCAAATCGAAGAAACTTGTTATGATAAAGAAGATAAGTTAATTGATGGAACAGCAATTAAAAGGTATAAATATGATAATCAAGGAAGACATATCGAAGAAGCTTATTATGATAAAGAAGATAAGTTAATAGATGGAACAGCAATTATAAGATCTAAATTTGATAATTTAGGTGAATGGAGACAAGAGGAAAGAGCTTATTATAATAAAGAAGACAAGTTAATTGATGGAACAGCAATTGAAAGGTATAAATATAATAATCAAGGAAGACGAATCGAAGAAGCTTCTTATGACAAAGAAAATAAATTAATAATTGAATTTCATATTATTCTTAGTCAATTATATGAGTATACTCAAGTACATCCAAGTGTCAATTGTGCAATTATAAGATCTAAATTTGATAATGAAGGAAGACAAATCGAAATAGCTTATTATGATAAAGAAGACAAGTTAATTGATGGAATAGCAATTATAAAATCTAAATTTGATAATGTAGGTGAAGGAAGAAGAATTGAAACAGCTTATTATAATAAAGAAGACAAGTTAATTGATGGAACAGCAATTATAAAAAGAAAATATTTTGATGAAGGAAACGAAAGCGAAATAACTATTTATGATAAAGACGAAAAATTAATTAATAACGAATGGGGAATTGCAATTTACAGATATAAATATGATAATCAATTAAATGAAATCGAAAAAGCTACTTACGATAAAAATGATAAGTTAGTTGGTGATGAATATGGAATTGCAATTATTAAAAGAAAGTATGTCAATGAAAATCAATATGAGGAGATTTTCTTTAATAAGAAGGAAAAACAAATAAGTTCTAAACAAGGTTATTACAAAATAATCTATACTGATTTTATACCTAGATATTTCAACAAAAAAGGTAAAGAGGTTTTCTTAAATTTTGAAACAGACAAGTATGAGGATGTAGAATTAGAAAAAAGAGGAAAGCCCTTTAAAGTTAAATACAAGTAGTAGAGGCGTCAAATAGTAAAACAAGCAAGCATGAGTAATTTAGAGAAAACTCCTACCTTTCAACTACAACTTGCAGAAGCAGCTTTTGAAAAATACGGTAGCTTTTACTATGATACTTCTTCAAATAAGATTATTTACAAACCAAAAGAAGGTAAAGTAGATTGTAAACAAACACCAAAAGTTTATGTATGGCTTCATTTATTAGATAATGAAGAAGAAATAATTTATGTGGGGAAAACCAAGTATTCAATTACTGGAAGAATGGCGCAGCATAGGCAAGGTTTTAAAGGCAAAGAAAATAATGGATCTGTTAGTGGTTATTCTAAATTCATCACATTAAAAGAAATATTGGATAGAAATCATTCAATAGAAATTTGGGCAAGAAAAGCTGAAAATAGAATATTTGAAATAAAAGGAATTGATAAAAAAGAAATGTCCCACCTTTCAGTAGAAGAAGAGTTTTTTATAGACTATTTTAAACCTGATTTGAATGAATCTTTTAAAAAAACATCCTAAAAATTATCACTTTTTAAAATGCTAAAAAATGACATTAGGTGAATTAGGTTTATGGATGGAATCCGCAATTGAATTATTGTTGTCTGGAAATATCAAGCAATTAACAATAGGGCAGACGATTTATTTAATTTTTGGGTTTTGACTTTCTTTCTTTAGATAAAAGTTCTTATTCGAAATAGTAGAGATTTAAATTTAAGAGATATGAAAAAGTTAGCATTAGTTTTAGCATTGGTAGTTAGTGGTTTTGTAAATAGTCAATTGCATAAATCGAAGTTAGATGATTTAATCATAATTCCTAACTTCAATCGTGAATATCCTCATTTAGATAAAGCAGATTCGATTGTTAAACTAGCATTACCTGATTCAATATTATATGATAAAATAGATGAATTAATTCAGTATAGATATGGCACAATATTAGGATATAGATATCAATTAACTTTCACTGTTGTTATGTCTAATGGTGATATTAAAATCATGATTTTAAATGACAGAGATTTAATAGATACATACTTAAGCAATTTAGAAGCAAGTTATCAATCTGGCAAGTTATTAGATGAAGTTGAAGAAGCATTTTTTATTATTGATGATAATAAATAATATAATGTCATCAAAAATAGGATGTATTTTTTATCCAATTTGGTTAGTGTCACTAAAATGTGTAAGTAGATAAAAACGGTCATAAGGCTGTTAATTCATACTATACATTACCTATTAATTTTACTCTTCATTAAATTAAATTTTGCGCTTTATAGAATACAAAAATTGCTTATATTTGTATTCTATAGAATACAAATATCATGGAAATAGTACTCAAAAAACACTTGAACCTCATTTCGCAAACCGAATTTGGGTTTGAAAGGTATTTATTAAATAAACTTCCTTGGGAGCAGCGTTTACTTGG
>CALPVI020000199.1 GCA_943326975.2 Actinomyces viscosus
TAAGGCCTCATTTTCTTTATTACTTTCTAAAAGCTTTTTAAACTCATCGTGCACTTTCTTAAGGTCAGCAACTTTTTTCTCTTCTACAGAATTTGGTGATTTAGCAATTGAATCTGCCAATAACATATCTTTCCTTGCTTGCGCTCTTAAAGCTTCCTGTTTTTTTGTTAAACTTTCTGCCGTTTTCATTAAAGCATAACGCTTTTCAGTATCGGTTGCCTTATCAGCCTGCGCTACTTTTTCCTTGATTGATAAATCAAGTTTATTAACTTTTTCTAACGTTTCGATTGCTTGAAAATGTATTTTATTTTCTAATTTCTTTGTATTATTAGATGCAGTTTCGGCTTCTACTAATTCTCTTGACAAGACACCTTCAACTTCATTCAATCTCATATTACCTAAACCTAAATCAGATAATATTTTGGTGTCAACTTTTTCTGATATCAGTAATTTAAACTGATCTGCATTCGGAGCTAAATCAGCTTTCATTTTAACCACTTGAGCTAAAATACCCGAAGCGTCCTCTACCTCTTCATTAAACAGGTCTACGACTTTTACATTTTCTACATCGTTAACTAAATCATTTACAATTTTTTGTTTCAAAGGTTTGAAGTCCTTTAAAAATGGAATTGAAACAATTGATTTATAAACTTCCTGTTTCCCTTCTATTCTTATACTATACTCATATTTACCTCCTTTAGGAAAAGTAATCATATACACACCTTGGTCATTCGAATTAAACTTTCCAACTAATTCACCTGAAGTATAATCCTTAACTTCTATGTAAACTTTTTTATTTTCAGGGTCAATAGAAGAAATAAATGCTCCTTTAACAACTGAAATTTGAATTGGAACTTTTTCAACTCTTACTTTATATACATAAACCTTTCCTTGCTGACTCTGTCTATTAGAACTGAAATAAGCATTTTGATTCAAAGAATCTACTATGTACAATAAATCTTCTGATGGTGTTGAAATTGCAAAATCTAAGTTTTCAGCTTTTCCAAATGAATTCGTTTCAGCATCATATTTTGACCTAAAGACATCATATCCTCCCATAGAATTATGTCCCTTAGAACTAAAATATAAGTAATTATCAGCAGGATGAAAAAATGGAAAATCCTCATCGTATAAAGTGTTAACATCTCCAGCTAATTTTTGAGGTACTCCCCATTCTCCATTTGGTAGTTTTCTCCTAACATAAATATCCTTACCTGACTTTTCATCATCCCCATAACTAGAGTAATAAAAATAGGCTTTGCTTTTAGGGAAATGAATCAACGGAACATGTTCCTTTTTCTTATCCACTTTACTTTGAAAATCAGTAGTAACCAAAAAATCACCGCCAATGTTTTGCAAATTGTATAAACGGAAAAACTTATCTAAATCTATTTCAATTTTTTCTTGAACAATCAAATCTGTGAATGAGGTAATTAGTCGTTTACCGTTCTCACACATTTCAATTTGTCGATCTACATCTAATCTCTTATCTATTTCTGAGCCAGCTTTCGTCTTATATTTATTATAATTAACGATTGCTTCTGCAAATTGATAATTGAAATGCTGTGCTTTACCTAAATAAAAAAAAGCTTTTTTATCAACCGTTTCATTTGAAACAGCAAAGTTTAAATATTTAAATGATTCTAATCTTTTGTTCCCAGAGAATAACAGACATGTTCCATATCTATAATTGATATCAATATCTCTTGGTGCTGAAGTTAATAATTTTAAATACAAAGGAGTAGCCTCAACAAATTGTTCTTTTTCAAACAATTTATCTGCTTGCTCTCGAATTTGTTCTGTCGTTTGTCCAAAAGACAAGTTTGTTTTAAGACCAAAAAAAGTCAATAAAACAATAAAAATATATTTAAACACGTAACCTTCTATATTAATTCACCTTTCTCTAAGTTAACTTTTTGACTTAAAGAGGCGCATTTTATTTTCTTCTCCATTTACTAATCGAATGATATTTTTTCGATGCGTAAATATTACCGCTAAACTTAGCAGAATACTAAAAGATAATAACCAAATTGAATTTACTAAAAAAATAAATTTCATCACAATAGGAAATGCAAATGCAGCAAAAATTGCTCCTAAAGACACATAATTACTTGCAATAAATACAATTAAAAAAATAACCAAACAAAAAGATGCAGCCATTGGATGAATCCCAAAAATCACTCCTAATGAAGTCGCAACACCCTTTCCCCCTTTAAAATTAGCAAATATGGGAAAGACATGCCCTAAAACAACAATAAAAGCAGTGAAAATTTTAAGCTGAATAATCAATTCCTCTTCATAATTATTTAGAATTAAAACAGGAAGATATACAGCAAAAAAGCCTTTCAATATATCTATTGAAAGGACAATTATTCCTGGTTTCTTTCCAAGTACACGAAACGTATTTGTTGCACCAGCATTTTTACTTCCATGTTCTCTAACATCTAAACCATACCAAGCTTTCCCTACCCATACAGCTGTTGGTATAGAACCTAGTAAATAGGCTAAACATCCAAAAATTATAAAATCCATACTATTCTCCTCCAAATAATCTTAAAAATTTACTTAGATAAATACGTTGTGTACTCATCTCGTATTTGTAATTCTTTGCTTTTCTTTTGTCCTCTTTAATTGCATTTACAGATGCTTCAAGTTCTGAATCACCTGTTATCACTCTCATTGTTCCATCTTTTTTCTCCATTGAGTAATCAAAGTAATAATCTCTTCCTCCAGGTATGTTTATAAAAAGACCAAACTTATCTCCACCACTTCCAGAATAGATTTGTTGAAAGAATGTTTTGAAAGGAATTTGTTTAAGTACCAATTTTTCATACATACTTAACAATACAACATTTTCAGATTTTGAAATAATCCCTTTTTCTTGCATTCTACTATCATCATAAGAACTTAATTCTATTCCTGTTATTGTAATTGGTGCTTCTAATTCTGAAGGTAATCTAGAAATCTCACCTTTTAAAGTATAATCCGATTTGATTTTATCTGCAGTCTTACGATCGGTCCATTCAACTAAAGCTTCTTCCAAAGATGTTGAACTTAATTCCATCGGTTTTATCCCTTCATCTGCATTTATTTTAGTTGCAATCGATTCCATCAAACTTTTATCAAAAGGAAAGAAATAACGCAAAGTAACATTCATAGACGTTTTACCTGAGGCTTGATTGTAATTTACATAACCAGCACCATCCACTTTAACAACATCACCAAAGTCCATTCCAAGATTGATAATCCCATCACCATTCATCGAACAACTTTCTGTATGAAGCGCTATATAATTACCTTTTTCTGACCTATTCAATAATTTTGCTTTTGAACTTATTTGAAATTCACTTGCATCTGCATTGTACTGCAATAATCCACTCGCTGTCATTGCTTTAGGATCATTAGGATCAGCTAATGGAGATAAGAAAGTTGGGTATAATTTGATACTATCCAATGCCCTTGAATCTCTCCAAACAATTCCAGATGTAATCAATTTTCCATCAATACTTTTCATATTCTCATCGATCGGAATCTGGATATTATCAGGATCAATTTTAGCACTAAACGCAATCCAAGAACGAGGGAATTTTTCACAGTTATGATTCATTCTCGTCGCACCTGTAAATATGATTGTTGGAATAGCTGCTTTTACAGTTATATCACCATAATAATCAAATTGCTTACTCAGATAAAACTTAGCATCTTCTGCAATTTTCCCTCTTGCTTCGGTCTGCTCAGTAGAATCTAAGAAAATTCTGTCCATTGTAAAATTGGTCAACATACTATCCCTATCGTAATAAGGATAAATACCATTTCCTGTATATTCCCTTCTAGCAGTTATTTCAACATTACAATTTAAGAAAGTATGATATTGTGTAATGTAATTTGCTACAATTCTTGAATTCGTTAAAGCATCCATTTTAGCTTTTTTACGAATTGTAACCTTCATACTATCAGGATAAATTCGTGCATCGGCAACATCTATAAATTCAACTTTAGTACAATAAATTGTTTTATCTACTAAACTAAAGAATGCTTTTGGAGCTCTAAATTGTAATGAATCTTGTTTCGGATGAACTGAGAAAAAATTGGGTCCAACCATATTCAAATCATCATCCGCTAAATCCTCTTCACCTGTATTAGTCTCAATTTCAATTGATTCTTTATCCATAAACCAATTCAACTTATCCATCTTACAGATGTAAAGGTTATTTGGAAAAGTAACTAAAGAAGTACCATCATTCGAAACAAACTCTCCTTTTCGATCAGCAAATGAAATATGTGATTTTACGTTAGAAGATTTAAAAGCCATTTCTTCTTCTCCTTCTTCCATATGGGTGTTTTTCAAATTGAACTCCGCTGTATCAGCATCCAATTCCCAACGTTTAAATTTAAAATCAAAAGAGAATATTTGAGCAGTCTTCATGTCAATCGTACCCTTACCTCTTAATCCTTCATTTCTAACATATACTGTTCCACTCAATTTTGCCTCATCTTTAAACATAGACAACTCATTTCTTGCGGTAGAAGCTGCTTTCAATAAATTATTTTTTGGTATATAAGTTATAAATGCTGCTTTGCAATTAACATCTGGAAATTGAATTCCTGTTTCTACAGGATTATTAACAAATTTTGCTAAACCAATACATGAATCAGGTAAAAATGTATACA
>CALPVI020000200.1 GCA_943326975.2 Actinomyces viscosus
AAACTCGTTGATGTTCAAACATCGAAAATACTCTTAGCAAAAGATGTGAGCGGAAAAATTGAAACGTGGTTGCAATTAAAATCACAATTGGCAGAAGCTATAGCCAAACAATTAAATAATCCAATTACATTGGATCCGTCCTACAAAGATCAAATCACTTCACTTTCAACACTAAACCAATATGGTAAAATTCTTACTACAATGGATGGAGGCGATATTGAAAAGGCGGAGCAAATAAGAAGTTTATTTGAAGAAACGAACCCTGAATTCAAGTATTTCAGGGATATAAAAGATGATTTAGAAAAATTATCCAAAAGAATTACAAATCTTGAGGAAGTCACTGGTTTAATTACAAATGACATCGAATTAGGTTATGCTGCTTTAGCAAAAAATGATTACAGTAATGCGATAAAGTATTTTGAGAAGTCTTTATCAGAAAATTCAGATATTGATGAAAATCTAAAATTAGATGTTTATATAAAGTTATCTGAATTGTATTACAATTTAAATCAATTTTCAATTGCTTTAAACTACTCTCGAAAAGCTACTTCAATTTATACATTTCATACGAAAGCCAATGAATTAGAACTTTTGTCATTATACAAATTAAATATGATATCAGATGCAAAAGTTAAATATAGATTTATAATAGATTCACTTGTATTGATAAACGAAATAAACTTTAGAAGATCAAATAAAAATGAATTATTAGATTGGAAATCAGTTGACGGAATTTATTATAGTTTACTTCCAAGTTATGACGGTTTGAATAATGAAGGTTATGGAGGAGTATTAAAAAATGAAATTAAAATTAATGAATTTCTTCTTGAAAATAATATTAATTACACTGATTTAGTTGAAGGAATTAGTCAATATGAAAAATTAGAGGCAAAATTATTGAAATCAAACAATAATGAATTATTTGCTAGCGATCAGATACTTTATTTTTATAGATTATCACTTCAGCATGCAGAACAATTAAGGAAAAGTAATCAATTAACAGAATACAAAAGGCATTTAGAAAAAGAAATTCAGAGATTTGAAGAATTTGGTATTAAATGTGGAAATGATTGTGCAGATCCAAATCAAAAAATTGAATTAGGATTTTCACATCTAAAACCTGATCAAATGAAGTTCTTAGAAGAACTTGGATTATCTAATTCTAAGTTGGATTTTGAAAATAATTTCAAATTATATTACGGCGATTTTATATTTAACTATTTAATAATGCTTATACAAGAAGATAATCTTAAGGAAGCAAATAAAATTTATACAGATTTAAAATCTACATATGTTAAAAATAGAAGTTTATATTTTTATGGTTTTTATTGGGATGTAATTTTGGGATTAAGAATTGTAAATAATGATTTCGCTTCTAGATCTCCACTTTCAGAAATAGAATTTGAAAAAAAGTTAAATGTTAAAATAATAAATAGACTAAAAGAATTAGGTATTCCTGTCGCTAAATTTGATGCATTAAGAAATGTAAAAATTGAAATTAACTCAGGAAGCAAAATAATCGAATTAGATAAAAAAATAATTTCAAGTAATCAAGTATGGACTAAAAACTTAGGTATTATTGCTGATGGTTTGGGTAACGAAATTAAATTTGCAAAAAATCAGAAAGAACTTTATAGTTTTTATATTGATTCCATACCTGCATATTGTTTTTATGATTTTGATGAAAATAATGGTCAAAATTATGGGAAATTATATAATTTTTGGGCACTAAAATTAATATCTTCAAATCCACCGAAAGGATGGAGGATTGTGAGTCAGAAAGATATGTCAGATTTTCTGAAATTGCAGGATATATTAAGTTATGATCAAACTTCTAAAAGTATTGAGGAATTGTTGACACAAATTACATTTAAACCAGAGGCTGTACCTTTTGAAAAATCAGGACAATATGATGGAAATGATTTTTGTTGTATTAATTCTAAATTTTCTATTTGGACAGCTGAATCTGTTAAAGTTAGTGATGATTTCAAATCGAGTGACAAAGCAATTATTAATGGTAAAAAAGTACCTAACGGCAGTTATTTGTCAGAAAATAATCAAGTTATAGTTGTTTATAATGGGGTTGTTTCAGAAGTAAGATATATCGAATCTGAAGAAGATGAAAAATTAACTTTATTGAAAAAAGAGATTGAGTATCAAAAATTGGTGGAAATAGACAATGATGGTGCAATAATTTTTTCAGATTATAATTGTAAAGAATGTTGTTTTGCTATAAGACTAATTAAAAATAAATAAAATTCAAACCATGCAACTCCTACTCATATCATTAGCGCCTGTAATGGCAATTATTATCTTTATTTATTGGAAAGATAAATTAGATAAAGAACCTAAAAAGTTATTGTTTTATAGTTTTTTAATGGGAATATTATCCATTGTAGTTACATTGATTATATCATATGTGATCAATGGTTTTTCCTTAGAGCATTCAGATGACACTAATTATCGAAGTTTACTTAGCTGTATTTTAGGAATCGGTTTAGTGGAAGAGTTTAGTAAATTTATTTTTGTTCGATTTTATTGTTACAAAAAGGACGCATTCAATGAACCTTTCGATGGAATAACCTATGCTGTAATGGTTTCAATGGGTTTTGCTGCATTAGAAAATATTTTATATGTATTTGATAATGGAATGGGTATTGGAATAGCAAGAATGTTTACAGCAGTTCCAGCTCATGCCGTATTTGCAATAATTATGGGGTATTATTTAGGTATTCAAAAGATACACCATAAAAAATACGCTGGTATTATTGGGTTATTTCTTGCAGCGATAATTCATGGACTTTACGATTACTTCTTGTTCAATTTAGAATACAATTCCATGTTTTTAATCTATTGGTTCATACTATTTATTGCGTCTATTTACTTGTCTTTTAAAGCAATAAAGATTCACCAATCGCATAAACGTTGAAAATTGTAATTAAATTATTATATTAGTTTTGAAAATTAAAGTTTGATTAAATGAAAAGAATTTGGCTGTACTTATTAATTCTTATTTCCCCTTTTTTATTTATTGTTTTAATAAATGAAACCGCAAGCGATGGAAAGAGTTATGTTGTAAATTCAAAAATAGTTGGTGCTGGAGGTACATTCTACGCATTAAATAGTGATAAAAAATTTAATGATAAATGCAGTTGGTATTGTCATACAAAAGGCTGCGATATCCGCTTACATCCAAAAAATATCAGTAAAGGATTTGTTAAAGAATTGTATTTTAGCATAATTCAATTTAATAAAGAAAAACCACTCAATTATGCTGAAATGAATGTGTTTTTATTCGTCATTGTAGTACCATTAATGGTTTACGTATTGATTATTTTAAACATTGAAGTTTATTTGAGAAACAAGAAAAAGCATGTATCATGAATGAAGTTATAACTAAAATTTATATTTATTGCACAGATTTCACCATCAATCTTGCTAATATGTTTCATTCCTCTTATGAGGATATTAATGCACTCATTTTTTGTTTGGGCTTTCCTTTATTAATCATTGCATTAACGCTTTTATTGTTTTATCAATTATTCTTTCGAAATAGAAAAATTGATAAATCTAAATAGCAATTAACAAGTGCGTAATTGAGTTTTAATTATTTGATAGTCAAAATAAAACTTAATTGAATATAATTTTATTTTCATTTAGCAGAGAGGTAAGTACTGTATTCTTTTTATCATTACCTTTAAATTCTTCTAGTAGGAACATATTATATCAACTCATATTTAATTATCAAAACTCACATGTACAACCTTGATCCAACTTACCTAAGATATATATACGATAACCTTGTGAAAGGAAGTATTCATCCTGAAAATGCTTCAGAATTACCAGATGGTTTAATCGGTTTATACGAAGAAACATTTGATGAACACCAACCTGTTCAGTATCGTCAACAAGTTTTAAATCGTTTTGCACTTTTTTCATTACTTAAAAAAGAAGTTAGTACTCGTTTTATTGCTGATGTTTTAAAAGAGAGAGAGGAAGATATTGTTGAATTTATTACAAGTAATTCCTCATGGTTTAATAGTCCAGAAAGCGGTAAATTTCAATTGTATCACGAACGTTTAAAAATTTATGTAATTCAAAAACTTTCAATCAATGCAATTCGCGATTTAAATACGCACTTAATTTCGATTTTAGAGAGTGAATTAGCCGAAAAAAAGGAAAGTGAATTTGAAAAATATGCTCTAACATTTTTATGCTCTCATCTGCAAGTTGAAGCTTTTACAATTGATAATAAGTTGTTTGCCGATAAATTGTTTGAGTATGCAACTTCAACTGAATATTGGGATAGACAAAAAGAGATTTTAGGAACATATCGTTTTTCTAGAATGGCTATGGAAAGTGCATTAGCCTATTTTCAGCAAAAAGACTTAAATAAGACGATGCTAATTCATGGTAAATTTATTGAATTATCCGATCTTCAGCGAAAAAAAGCCATTGATCTTCTAGCTACTTTCCACCTGTATTCCAAAGAGGCGGTACTGCAAATTGTACAAGATTACAGAGCTAGCTTTTACGGTGAAGAAGAAAAGTACTTTTTGTATTTGATTACATTTTTGTCTGCGATAAAAAATAGTGAAAGCATTGATCAAGAAGCTAAGAATGAACGCTTAAAACTTATT
>CALPVI020000201.1 GCA_943326975.2 Actinomyces viscosus
CAGCAGAACTAAGAAACTCATTATGATTTTACTTTTCATATAGTTATGAATTTAAATTACACTTTATTTGTTATTTGGAAATAAGTAATTCACTAACATTTCTGTAACATATTGTTTGTGAAGAGTTAATTGATTTTGATATGTTTTATCATCAATTGATTGAATTGTTTGAATCATTGGTTTTGCCATAAAAGGAAAATGACAATTACCCATCATAAGTAAAATAATACTAGTCATATCCATCTTTCGGACTTCTCCTTTTTCTTGTGATGCATAAACTTCTTCAAAAATTTTAGCATCTTTTATTTGATCTATGATATTAATTCGCTCAAAGAAATTTTTATCTTTTTTACCAAGCTCATTAATAATAAAGCTTGGGATGTCAGGGTGCTTGGTTAAAAAGTCATATTCTTTCTCAATGAAAATTCTTGTTTTACTTATAAGAGGTAAATCACTCTTAAAAATTTCCATCATTGAATCGATGAATTCCTTCATTACAGTTGTTACAACTACTTCGAAAAGATGACCTTTACTTTGAAAATGATAATTTACTAATGCTACATTTAATCCGGCTTCTTTTGCTATTTCTCGAGAAGAACATCCATTAAAACCTTTCACAATAAAGACACGTGTAGCTGCTTCTTTAATTTTTGCCTCAGTTGTTAAATCTTTTTCCATTTTCTATTGTTGTAACAAAAGTAAAACAAATTTGAACAAGTGTTTAAATTTGTTTAGTTAATTATTTGTTTAATATCAAAAAAACCTTATTTATGTTATTAAACAAAGTAATTAAACTTCATGATTCAAAAGTACATTTAACTTTCATTAGGGATGAATTTAGATAGGTGAGTTGTTGTTATTTTTCGGTGAATTGTATTTATGTTTAATTAATAAAAGGAAGCTTTCACTTCCTTTTAAACTTACAATCTATCTTTGACTAATTCTTCTAAGCAATCAATGAATTTAGGATGGTCGTTTGTACTTGGAACAAGTTGAACTTTTTCCCCACCATTTTCATGAAAAATTTCTTGGTATTCTGATCCAATTTCAATAATTGTTTCTAAACAATCAGCAACAAATGCAGGACTAAAAACAAGAAGTTTTTTAGCCCCTTTTTTAGCCCATTCTTCAACTACTTTATCAGAAAAAGGCTCTAGCCATTTTTTATCTAAACGAGATTGAAAACAAACAGTATAGTCACTTTCTTTTAAACCTAATTTTGAAGCAATTAGTCTAGTTGTTGCAAAAGAAGTGGCTTTGTAACAAAATTTATTGTGATCATTGATTTCACTTTCACAAGGCTGATCCTCACATAAATCATTTCCTTCATATACTTTATCAACTTGTCGAACTGGTAATCCATGATAAGAAAATAAAATGTGATCGTATTCTTTTAAATTGAAAGCTTTTGAACGGTCAACAACAGCATCAATAAACGATTCATTTTCATAAAATTGACTTACGATTTTAATTTCTGGAATAACCCACCATTTTCCAATAATATCCATTGCTTTTTGAATTGCAGATCCTGAAGAAGCGCTAGCATATTGTGGGAATAATGGAATGATTATAATTTGATCATAATTGCATTTCTGCATTTTTGCCAAAACAGAATCCATTGAAGGATTTTGGTAGCGCATTGCCATCTCAATAGTTACATCTTCAGTTTTGAATCTTTCTTGAAGTAATTTAACGACACTCTGCGTATGGGTTAAAAGTGGTGACAATCCATTTCCAAACTCCCATAATTCTTTGTATATTTTTGCTGATTTGGGAGCTCTAAATGGAACAATTATTCCATTAACTAATAGTTTTCTAGCTAACCAAGGAATGTCAATAACTCTAGGATCATTTAAAAATTCTTTCAAATAAATACGAACATCTTCAACACCGGGGCTATCTGGTGTTCCTAATTGAATAAGTAATACTCCTGTTTTTTTCATGAATAGTTAAATTAAAATAATTTACTTTGCCAGTTTTTAGCATCTTGCTCGGTAATCAAATTTAATTTGATTAAATAGTTAATAGTGTCTTCAAATTCTTTCGTAAATTGTTCTCCATTGTAATTCCAGTCAGTCTCGTGTAGCCATTTTTCAACTTGATCTTTTCTTAAATTATATCTCCAGCCAATAACAAATGCAGAATTTTCATCTTTTTTAACTTCCAATGCTTTTGCGTTAACAATCTCGCACATTTTTTTTAATTGTTGTGGATATTTATCATATATCTCTTTTCGAACTGCGACAACAAAACAAGGCCAAGGAGTGACAACTTCATCAATATATCTACATTTTTTTTGTTCTGTAAAAGGGAAAGTGGTATATTTTTCCCATAAAAATGCTTGAGCTTCATTGTGTTCTAATGCCCAAAGACCACCATATATATCACCAATAACATTGAATTTTAATTGATTTGTATCCCAATTTTCTTGGTCTGCTTTTACATAAGACATTAAATGAGATCCAGAACCATATCGAGAAATAGCAAATGTTTGGCCCTTTAAATCATCCATTTTTTGAATGGTTGAATTGTAAGGCACATGAATACCCCATCTCAAAGGTGTTTTTACGTATACTTGAATGATTTTACAATCTAATCCTTCTAAAATAGCTTTAGTTATTCCTTCAGTCAACAAGATTGCAACATCTAGTGAGCCTGTTTCTAAACCACGAATCATTTGTCCAGTTCCACCGCTCATATCACTCCAGTGCATACTTAAACCAATATTATTGAATGCACCATCTTCTAAAGATAATCTCCATGGTAGATTAAAATGTTCAGGAACACCGCCTACCTTTAGACCAATTAATTCTTTCATACTACTTATGTTCTGTGAACTGTTTGTCATACAGTTTTTTATAAGCTCCATCTAATTGAAGTAATTCTGTATGAGTACCTTGTTCTATTATTTCTCCTTTATCTAAAACAACAATTTTATTCGCATTTTGAATTGTTGATAATCGATGTGCAATAACGATAGATGTTCTACCTTTTGTAAGTTTTTCAGTTGCTTTTTGAATCATTAACTCTGATTCATTATCTATACTTGATGTAGCTTCGTCTAAAATTAAAATAGTCGGATTGTATACATATGCTCTAATAAAGGCTAAAAGTTGTCTTTGCCCAACAGATAGAACCCCACCTCTTTCTCCTATATTGTAATCGTAATCATTTGGTAATTTGCTTATAAATTCATGAGCACCAACAGCTTTAGAAGCTTCGATTACTTGTTCTCTAGTTATTTCTGTATTTCCTAATGTAATATTGTTGTGAATAGAATCCGAAAATAAAAACACATCTTGGAGTACTATGGCTATATTTTTTCGTAAAACAGAAAGTTCGATATCAGTAACTTTTGTTTCACCAACAAAGATATTTCCTTTTTGATATTCGTAAAATCTTCCTAATAAGTTTACAATTGATGATTTACCAGAACCAGTAGCTCCAACAAAAGCAATTGTTTCACCTTTTTTTATTGATAGATTGATATTTTTTAAAACCCATTCCTCATTTTGGTATGCAAAAGAAACATTTTCAAATTTTATTTCATTGTGAAAGTCACATTTTTTTAATGTTCCATTAGATTGTATATGCTCTTGTAAATCAAGTATTTCAAAGACTCGTTCAGCACGTACCGTTCCTCTTTGTAAAATATTAAATTTATCAGCTAATTGTCTAATAGGTCTGTATAACATATTTATCCATAGTGTAAAACCTACGATTTCTCCATATTTTTCTGCTACATTTTTAGGAGCAACACCTTCTACTTGAAATGCAACATATACTAGAAGTAATGCAATCGATAATGAGCTTAGTAATTCAACAACAGGAAAAAAGATCGAAAATGCCCAAACTGCATTTATATGCGCTTGTCTATGTGCCCCGTTTATTTCTTGAAAAGATTCATATTCTTTTTTTTCTCTACTAAAAAGTTGAACAATAGACATTCCTGTTAATCGTTCTTGAACAAATGTATTTAAGCGTGTAACTTGAAGTCTTTCTTGTTGAAATGATTTTTGCATTGCTTTTGCAAAAATTTTTGTTGCAATTAGTAAGAATGGTATAGGAATTAAAGCTAATAAAGCTAATTTCCAATTTATAAAAAACATTAAAAGAACAACAGCAAATAAGGAAATTAAATCACCTAAAATGTCAATTAATCCAGCTGAAAAAACCTCTGAAATAGCTTCCATATCCGAAACAACTCTTGTTACTAGCGCACCAATTGGTGTTTTATCAAAATATTGCATTCTAAATGTTGTAATATGGGCATATAATCTTTCGCGAATGTCTTTAATGATTGATTGAGCAAGTAAATTACTGAAAAATGAACTTGAAAATTGAGAAATTGCCTCAAATAGAAGTATTCCAAGAACTAATAAACTCCAATTTCTAAGAGATGTTCCATCTTTTGTTTCAATAATAAAATTCTGAACCATTTCCTTTATTAAATAAGGTCTAAAAGGTCCAATAACTGCTAGAAGAATTGTGCATAAAAAGGCAAGTCCTAAAATCTTTCGATATGGCTTAGCGTAATGAATTAAACGCTTGAAAATAGAAATATTTACCTTCGTCTTTTCTGACATGGAACAAAAGTACATAAGAATTATGA
>CALPVI020000202.1 GCA_943326975.2 Actinomyces viscosus
AGAAAAATCTTTATTTAATTGAGCAGCTTCCTCCAATTGTTGTGAATTAGACAATTGTTTCCCTTGAAAAATAAAGAATAATATACCCAAAACAAAAGTTAAAATACGTATAGAATAAAACTTAAATTTATTTTGCCTGTGCTTGTTTATTAATCTTACCGTGTAACTAACTACCATCGGTAAAAATATCGTTGCCAACATGAATGATCTAATATGGTACAATAAAAAACTAAAAAAAGCAATTGCTAACCAATTAACTAATTTTGTTTCCTTTTCTAGGGATAAAATATGAAAAGCATGGTAAACGATAAAAATCGTTGAAAACAATACAATTGTATCTTTCGTTATACCTGAACACCAAAAACTTACTGATCGCATTAAAACCACCGCAATGGCAAAATTTCTTTTTGTATGTAAATTATATCCATGTATTAATTCAAACAACTTCCAAGATGCTATAGAAGAAATATAAGCCATAATCAAAGTAGAAACTAAATAACTTTTTATAGAAATAAACGAAATCAAGGACATAATCTTGGAAATAAACCAACTCTCAGGCTCTTTATAAATCCATCCAGGCGGATAACCTGTCTGCGTATCAAAATGCTTGTACATCAAAGTAATATCAGGCGCATTGAACAATTCTTCAAAATATAATGAAGGGTCCTTGAAAAACAAATTATTCATTTTAATTGCTCCATCCCAATAAGCCAATGTATCGCCACCATGCACTACTGTAATATAATACACAGCATAAACAATACTCAAAGCTAATTTTAAATATACATTGGTTGTGTAGTATTCAGAATAGTCTAATTCTCGGTAATTCTTTTTACGAACATTAACAATAAACGAAATAATTACAAAACCTAATATTGCCCAAGCTATATCTATAATCGAGAAATAATCAAGTTCAAATAAATCTGGCATTGTTTATTAAAAAGTTTGAATAAGGTATAAAGGTAGTAAAATTGAATTAAATAGCGCACAGCCTTCGGTACGTTACTATTTTTTTACTTCGTAAAAAATAGAAACTACTCAGTCTGACGCTTAACATACTCCGAATCAGAGTCAGACTGAGTAGGAGTTTTATTGGAATGAAATGGAAATAAAATACCGTATCGAAGGGGGACCTTACGCACAGCCTTCGGTACGTTACTATTTTTTTACTTCGTAAAAATAGAAACTACTCAGTCTGACGCTTAACATACTCCGAATCAGAGTCAGACTGAGTAGGTGTTTTATTGGAATGAAATGGAAATAAAATACCGTATCGAAGGCTGACGGTAATTTATATTTACTAGCGCTTAGGAAATAAGGATTCCGAATTATTCAGCTATTAAAGTGATGAGCTGATGATTTATATACACTGTCTCTCTACCTACTTGTTTTTTGCTTAGCATATTTAACCCTACTAATTCCATTAATTTTTTGTCTGCTGTTTGTCTACTTGAAATTTTACAACTTGGTGTACTTACAATGTTCACAGCTCTAATATAAGGTTGATAAAATAATAGTTTTATTATTTCTTGGTTAAATTTTGGATTTTCTTGTAAAATAAATTCTTTGATGTTATTATATAATTGATTAATTTTTTCTATTAAATCGATTGTATAATAGGAGGTTTGCTCAACTCCTTCGAGAATAAAAAGTATCCAATTTTTCCAAGAAAATCTTTCTGTAACAGCCCCCAGATTTGCATAATAATCATTTTTATTACGGATTATATAACCAGACAAATATAGAACAGGATACGTCAACAACTCTTTTTGAGCCAATAATAGAAGATTTAAAATTCTTCCTGTTCTTCCATTTCCATCTGAAAATGGGTGTATCGCCTCGAATTGATAATGCGCAACAGCCATTTTAATTAAGCCATCGTAATTGTGCATAGTAGTATCATTACAATAGTATATCCAATTGTTTAGCAAATTTTCAATTATTCCTTTTCCTCTTGGTGGTGTATATATTACTTGTCCACTCGTCATTGAACTCCCCCCCTTTTTTATGACGGTAGAAAGTGTTGGTGGACGAATTCCTTGTGTTGTATTTTCTATTTTTTGATAGATTTTTAAAATTATTGATAATTCAAGTTTATTAGTTGATTTTAGAGTTTTAAAACCAACTTCTAGTGCTTCTCTATATCTTAAAACTTCTCTTGCATTTGAAGACATCTCTGTGGTTTCAACAGCCATCGATTGATACAATTCATCATGAGTCGTGAAAATATTTTCAATTTCTGAGGAATCTTTCGCTTCCCTCAAAACAATTGTATTCACCAACATTTCTGGATTCGGTAATGTTTTCACAATCCCATCTAATTTACCTAATGCTCCTCTGGCATTTGCTAACTTCGTCAATATTTCAATGTCCACTATTTTCTCCTCCAATGGTGGTAATAGTGGAAGCTGATTGTATGGAAACATTCTATCATATGGTTTTGTTGAACTCACAACTTCTATGTGTTAAAAAAATAAACAAAAATTAACTAATAGCAATATTAAGTATAAAATAGTTGGCATCCAATTTCATTAGTTAAAAAAATGAAGTATTTTTAACTAATGAGGTTTTTATGTTAAAATTGTTCGATATAGTTTAGGAAACGCCCGCCTTCGGTACGTTACTATTTTTTACTTCGTAAAAAATAGTAACTACTCAGTCTGACGCTTAACATACTCCGAAATTTAGTCAGACTGAGTAAGGGTTTTATTGAAATGGAATGGAAATAAAATACTGTATCGAAGGCTGACGTTATGTACTTTTTTATTATCTTAAAGTGAAAAACACCTAAAATGAGACAATTTTTCGTTTATATTCTAACTTGTTCTGATGATTCTTATTATGTTGGCATTACCAATAATATTAAGAGAAGATTTATAGAACATTCTTCTAGAAAAAACCCTAAATCTTATACTGCCAGCAGATTACCTGTTAAACTTTCTTATTTCGAAATCTATCAATTCCCTATGATTGCAATAAGAAGAGAAAAACAATTGAAAGGTTGGTCAAGAATGAAAAAAGAAGCATTAATGAATCGAGATTATAAATCTCTTAAGAAGTTTTCTAAAAAGTTGAATTGGCGCTGGCCTTCGGTACGTTAATATTTTTTACTTCGTAAAAATATTAACTACTCAGTCTGACGCTTAAATCCGAATTAGTATTCAGACTGAGTAGGAATTTGGTTTGAAATGAAATGGAAATAAAATTCCGTATCGAAGAATGACCTTACGCACAGCCTTCGGTACGTTACTATTTTTTTACTTCGTAAAAATAGTAACTACTCAGCCTGACGTTTATCATACTCCGAATCAGAGTCAGACTGAGTAGGAGTTTTATTGGAATGAAATGGAAATAAAATGCCGTATCGAAGGCTGACGAAAGCTTATTACATTCTCTTAATACAATTCAAAGAATGTGTCAACGATTTTGTTTCGGTATGAATTATACCTTCTTGGGTAAATTTATCAATTCTGACATGTCCGCTGGCGTGAATAATGTTTCCTTTTCCGTCTAAGATACCTACGTGAATAATTTTTCCGTCTTTGTTATGAAAAAAGGCAACGTCACCTTCTTGAATTTCCTCCCACTCTACTGTTAATCCATGTTCGGCTTGTTGGTATGCATCTCTTGGAAGGTTTATATCAAAAAATCGAAATGTTTGTTGTGTTAATCCTGAGCAATCTATTCCAAACGGAGATTTACCACCCCATAAATAAGGTGTATTCAAATATTCTTTAGCTACTTCGAATTTTGAAGTCGGAATGATTTCGTCTTGCGTTTCTACAAATTCAAAGTAATCCGATCCTATTTTAAAGCTTGCTTCTTTGAGCATGGGAATATACGAACCTTTTACAATTCTTTGTTCGCCCCATGGTGTTTTTAAAGTATCTATTAAGTTATATTGAATCGTTAAACCTTCCAACCATCTTTTCACTTCTTTTTCAGTTAAAAAATGAACGTGTTTACTATCAATCCAACCTTCATAATTATCGAAATAAGTTTTGATTTTAAACCATGGTTCATGCATCTCTTCAACATGAACAACTTCACCAAATAATAATTGCGTAACTATTTCTGCTTTATCTTTATTTTCAGCTCGTACCGGAGAAATACTTACAAAGCAATAGGCTAATTTACTCATTGTTAACTTTTTTAGTAACCGAATTACTTTTTAGGGAAATTTTTATTTGCTAATAGATTACTGATTTGTTGAAAGTGTCTTTCATTGTGATAAACCACAAACATCAATGCATCCCCTAATCTTAATCGTATAATTTTTGAAATAGAAATTGGAATTTTTACTCTACGTAAACTTACTGTTTCCGCTTTTTCTATAATCGATAGCAATTCTGTTAACTCATTTTGTATGATTTCAATTCCATTCTCTTTGATTAAAGATGGATCTAATTGTGGATTATAGGAACGCATCGCTTTAAACTTACGCTTAACGTTATTTGCATTACCTAACTTCATTGATTTCCATGCTGATCTTCCCAATGGAGATGAAATAAATTCTTCAACAGGTGTTCGAAATTTAGTTTTATCTATTTTTTCGTTGAAAGCGGTATGATAAAATTTAGCATATTCGTTCAAATGAGCAATGACTTCTTC
>CALPVI020000203.1 GCA_943326975.2 Actinomyces viscosus
GGAAAATAAATTAAATTATAGCATTTTAGAACGGATATTGGTATTTTTACTAGTATCCGTTTTTTTTTGGGGAAGTTATGCGTCATTTTAAAATTATACTTATTGGTTTAGTATTTTTATTTTTTGGATTTAGCAGTTCAAAAGTAAATACATCAAAATATCCAAAATTCAAAAAACATTTCACAGATTTCAATGTGCAAGGTTCCTTTGTACTCTATGATCAAAAGAATGATAAATATTACTATTACAATAAAAAAAACTGTTCAAAACTTTATACTCCTGCTTCAACTTATAAAATTTACAATTCATTAGTTGGTTTGGAAACAGGTGTAATCAAAGATGAAAATTTTATAATTCCTTGGGATAGTGTTAAAAGACAAAATCCAAATTGGAATACTTCTCAAGATCTACAAACTGCATTTAAGAATTCAACTGTTTGGTATTACCAAGAATTAGCAAGAAGAGTTGGTGTGAACCAAAGTAAATTTTGGTTAGATAAACTAAACTACGGGAACAAAGACACTTCGGGTAGTCTAGATAAATTTTGGCTTTCAGGTGGTTTACGTATTTCTCCTATGCAACAACTTCAATTATTGATACAACTTCAGAATGATCAACTTCCTTTTTCAAAACGTTCAATTGATATTGTCAAAAAGATTATGATCGAAAAAGAAACCGACGCATACACACTAAGAAGTAAAACTGGTTGGGGTTTCCAAAATAACGAAGACATAGGTTGGTATATCGGTTATATTGAGGCAAACAACAATGTATATTATTTCGTAAATTGTATTCAAACGAAAGATTCTAAAGCAACAAATTTTGCAAAAGCTAGAATAGAAATTGTTTATTCAATTCTAAAAGAATTAAATATCATTTCTATAGAATAAATCCATTTATTCAAATAAAGAATTTTAGATGAAAAAAAGTGTTGGCATACTAAGCGTTATTATATTAACCATATTGTTAATTCCTTTCATTCTGATGCAATTTACCAAAGAAGTTAATTGGAGTCTATTTGATTTTTTTACGATGGGTTTTCTTTTATTTATTTTTGGCTTAGTGATACTATTTGCATTTAAGAAAGTTGTTAAAACACATTTTCGGATACTTGTTCTTTTAACAATCCTGATTGTTTTTTTATTGGTATGGGCTGAACTTTCTGTTGGAATCTTTAATAGCTATTTTAAAGGCAACTAAGACTAAAAAGGATAACCAATACCAAAACTCAAAACAGGCGTAAATAATCGTGTAGACAGCTTATCCAAAGTAGTTTGAGAGAAGTTTTTCGCTTCTAATTCTTTTTTGTAATTATCTAATGATTGAAATACCCAATTTGAACCTTTTGGTAATGCTGGATTATGAATTGGAACCCCTAAATCCAATCGAAGAATAAAGAATTCAAAATCCCATCTAAAACCAATCCCAGTTGCTACAGCTATTTGCTTTGCCCAATCTTTTGAAAATTGACTTCCAGGACGTTTCACATCTTCTCGGATTGTCCAAATATTTCCCGCATCAACGAAAATAGCTCCTTTCATGACTTTACCAAATGAGAAACGATACTCAGCTGAACCTCCTATTCGAATATCAGCTACTTGCGTTTGAATTAAATTGGTATCTAAATAATATTTGTAGCCTCCCGGTCCTAATGTTCTTGCCCTCCATCCTCTATTATCATTAGCTCCTCCGGCAAAGAAACTGTAATCATATGGCATAGAAGTTTTTGAGTTTCCGTAAGGCAACCCTGCGCCTGCCATAGCTCTTAAATGTAAACTTCTTGTTTTTGCAATTGGCAAAGAAAAATTGAACTGATTATCAACGCGTGCAAACTGAGAATAATTTTGACCAAATAATTGATATTGACCGTTGATTGAAGTATCTTGAATAGAACGAAACATTGAAAGTACATTACCAGCTAAATCAAACGATCCAAGGTAATAAACCGTAGTTTTTTTCTTTGTTTTTGTTGCTGTATTCTTAAATTCATACGTTAATTTACAATCCTGCCAAATAAATTGATCACTATAAGTATTTCGTAAAAACAAATCATTCAAAGCGTCTATCTTTTGTTGAAATCCATCCGATTTTTTAATGTTTACAAATTTTATTAAAGACATAAATGGCAATCCTGTTTCAAAAACTTGTCTGTTATTTGGTGAGAAGAACTTCCAAGAATAATTCATCTGAAATATTTCTCTAGTAAAATCAGTACGATTCTGATAATTATAAGCAGTCGAAAGTATCGTTTTAGCTCTTTGTCCTTTAAAGTATTTTGTTTGTACCATAGGAAATAAACCAGGTAATTCTATTTTAACTGAGGGTCCTATTTCAAACGTGTTAAAGCTTCGAGAAGATTGTTGGATTTTAACGCCATTTTCATTTTCACCAAAAACGGCAGGTTGAGACTCAAAACCACCCATTAATGAAAAGGTGAATTTTTCAGCACCTTTGAACATATTCTTATTGATATAATTAATTGAACTTGTCACCCCTAAATAACCATTAGAATTTGTTGCACGTGGTACAAAACTGAAATTCTGCTTTTTCGAGGGCACTAAATAATAATGTACATCAATTAGATTTGAATTTGGAACTTCTTCAATAACTACTTTTACACTTTGAAATAAACCCATTTGCTGTAAGTAAGAATAAGATTTATCCAAACTAACATCGGTATATTGACTTCCTTTTTCTAAGTAATTTTGAACCTCTATCAAACTTGGTTGTAAAAACAAATTACCATTGTATAAGAAATTAGCTATTCTTCGAATATCCAATGAATCTGATTTGTGCAATTTCAATTTTTCGTATCGAAAAGTATCAAGAGTTGTAACATAATTTTGATTCATCACATTCAAACCTAACTCTTCAACCTTTGATTTGAAATTCCCTTCAAATAATGTTGTATCTGCAATATGAAAATAAACTTCATTTACTCTTGTTTCTGCAAACTTTTTTGTAATCAAACTATCTCTTTTCTCGGTAGAATGTAATTGTCTTTCTGTGAAATAAATTTTAAGTAAAACTTTATTCTTAACCGAAAAAGTATCCGCTTCAAATGTTATATGAGAAGGACTAAAGCCATACAAAGCATTATCTCGCATAAATCGAGCAATGTTATATCGATAATCATCTAAATAGTCTGTATCAAATGGTTTACCTTTTAAATTATTTGCATCAGAGGCTTTCGTATAAGTTCTATAATAAGACAAAACCTCCTCGTTACTACAAATAACATTCAAAGAATCAATTAAATATAAACGATTAGAAGTAATTGTATATTTGACTTTCGCTTTTTGGTGTTTTTTATAAATGACTAAACCGCTCGACTTTCCATTGAAATAACCTTTTGTTTTCAAAAAAGCATTCAATTGATCTAAACTTTTATTAAAAACAATACTATCAAATACAACTGGCACTTCCCCTAATTTGTATTTTGCCCATTCACGTAAAAACAATTTAGGATCAACAGTATCTCTTAGAGTGATTGTTTTTTTTGAGTAAAATTCTTTTCCTTTCGATTTTGCTTTTAAAATTCTTTGTGTATTAATTGCGTTTTGTTTCTCAATGCGCTTTAGATTAACTTTTCTATTTTTCGCATCTATTCTAATTCGTTTATTGGCAATTTTTGATGAATCTAAATGATTGAAAACCCATAATTTAAAATGAAAACCTAACGATTTTGTATTCGGTTGTTGACGAATTATTTCGTTGATTTCTTCTTCATTGAATTTATCTCCGTTAAATTGAATTTCGTTTTTCTTAAGTAAAAAACGTCCTTTTGGAACATTTTTCACAACTCCACATCCTACAAGTAAGAGTAGCAAGATTGAAAGAATATATGTAAGTTTGAACTTTTCCAAGAGATAACAAAGTTAAAAACAAAATTAATAAAACAAGTGTGGAAAATCTTTCAAAAAATAAGATAAAACTAATCCGTTCACTTCAACTAAAAAAACAGAGAGATGAAAGCGGACAATTTATTGTCGAGGGTGAAAAAATGGTACAAGAAGCCATTACTATTTTCCCTGAATTAATTGAGTTTATTTGTTTTACAGACAAAAGTGAATTCTTTCATCAATCATTTGATTTCCCATCCTATTTGGCCAAAGAGGAAGAATTAAAATCGATCTCTTCGATGAATTCTCCAAACAAGTCTTTAATTGTCATAAAAAAACCAACTTTTAAATCAACTAATTCAACTTTTAAACTCGTTTTAGATACTATTCAAGACCCAGGTAATATGGGTACAATTATGCGTTTAGCTGATTGGTTCAATGTAAAAGAAATTATTTGCTCTAAAGACACGGTAGATATTTTCAATTCTAAAGTGGTGCAAGCAAGCATGGGAGCAATATTTAGAATAGCCGTTTTTTACACCAATTTAGAAGAATATTTATCCAACTATCAGGGTAAAATTTACGGCGCTTTATTAGAAGGAGAAAACATATACAAAACAAAACTTGAATTAGACGGTCTATTAATTTTAGGAAATGAAGGAAATGGTATTTCAGAAAAAATCAAACCATTTATCACTGATCCAATTACGATACCAAGATTCGGTCAGGCTGAATCACTCAACGTTTCAATCGCAACAGGAATCTTA
>CALPVI020000204.1 GCA_943326975.2 Actinomyces viscosus
CCAATAAATGAAACAAGTTTAAGAACAACTCCAATATTTAAAGAAGAAATAAAAGCGTATATTAAAAATCATAAAGATTCAAAAATTTCATCAAGCTCATTAGGTAAATTACATCCTTGGTTATTAAGTAAAGGAAACTGCTTAAGAACGCAAATGGTACACTTTTGCAGTATTCAAACTGAAAAAGAAGATAATTGGAATTATGAAGGAGGAAATATTGAACTTTTAATTCGAATGGTTAATGAAAACGGAGGCTATACACTTATTCCAAGTGAACTAGAACGAATTCTTAACCTTAAAAAGACAGATTGTATACAAATTTTTTCAAATGATGTAAATGAAAATCCAGCTCGTGAAATCATCGCAATTTCTCCAAATAGATCAACAAAATGGAATTCAATTGAAAAAATAATTCGTTCTTGCCAACATTTTTACAATAAAACTGAAAATAAAAATCTAAAAATATTGGATTGGAAATAAACTTAAAATAATTTAATAGATATAATTCCTGAAGCAAATGATGTTTTGAATTCATTTAAATTAGAGCTTGCTGGTAAAGTTTTTACTTTCCCATCTAAACCAAAAGAACTGCCATGTAAATTACAATGAAAACCAGAATTTGTTGGAACTAATGCATTATCTTGATGTGTACACTTAAGCTCAAAAGCTCTATAAAAGTCATTAGCTATTTTAACAACTGCAACATCGTATTCAAGAGATTTATTTTTAACAATGACTAAATTTGAGTTTTCAACAAAATCTGATATCGACAATTGTAAAAAACCATTCGAAAATACAGGTTCAATATATTTTAGAGTTGAACAACTAGAAATCACTGGTGACAACAAACTAATACCAACTATACTAGCACAAAAACCACATGATTTTTTTATAAAAGCTCTTTTACTTGAATCCATCCAGCAAATTTAATTAAAAGCTGTAACCAATTCCTAAATTTATTGATTCATTAGTTCTTTTATATGGATTTGAAGGATCAACTAAATTACCATTTAATGAACCTGTCATTTTGTGCGTATAATCTAATTTCAAACTTACTCCTGGATGAGGCATGTAAGTTATCCCTGAAACTAAATATTGTAAATTTATTGCAGGATTATAATCCGAATTTACATTGATTTTTTTTGTCATATCGATATTTTCATATCTTGTGAAAAGAATGAATGCTTTTTGTTTTTTATGCGTGATATTGTAGCCTAACTCGCCATAAAATCCTAACATATTTTCAGCTATATTATTATTATAACCGGCATTAATTTTATCAGCATCTGAAATATTTATAAATGACACTAACCCCTTAAATAGCAAGCCTCTCCATTTATATTGAATATCATATTCATACAATTGTACAGGAGCTCCAAAAACACCTTTTGACAATCCAACTGAATCTGAAAATCCTTTAGATAAAGTATTACTTCCACCAAAATAAACTGAAAATTGTGTTCTTAAATTATGCCTATAATATAACAACGAACCAGTTAAAGCTAATGTGTTAGCATTTGCATCACTACCTTCATAACGTCCTTCTCGGATACCTTCTTCACTTGTAAAACCCTCACTATTTAAACCATTCAAAGCAGCTAATGAATAATTTAATCCCGCTATTTTATTACTATAACCATAATAACCAATCCCAACTTCCCTCCAAGTAGCTGGAATAATATACTTCTCTACATATGGTCTATCATTTCCATTGAAAGTATTTGGTAAATGATTTTCATTAATGATACCTATTCTAGGAATTATTAAACCTGCACTGATATAATTATTTCTATTTATATCAAACTTAATAAACGCTTGTTCAATTGCAAATTCACCTCCTGAAGAACCTCCTTCAATTTTTGCATCCTCGACTTCTAATTCAGAAAAGAAAGACAAATTACTTTTAAATTTATGACCAATAAATAATATCAACCTATCAACATTTGTTGATGAAGTTCCATTTGTAATATTATTAGAATACTTAACATTACCATAACTAGATAAAACCGTAGCCGATTTTGATACGATTAAACCAGCAGATAATGAATCCTCCTTCGTTAAAATTTGAGCATTTAATTGACTAAAAATAAGTATACTTATTATAATAACAGATTGGTAAATAAATTTCATTATTAATTTGTTTAATGTTGTAAATTTAGACTGAGTCTAAATAGATAACAATACCACAAAAAAGGTATTTTAGAATTAAACTGACTAAAAAAGGGTTGTACAATGTACAACCCTCTAACTATATTAAAAAACTAATACTAGTTTTCCTTTTCTTCTTCTTGTTCTTCAAAGATTCTTTTCGGACGCAATTTAGCAAACACACCTAATGTAATCCAATAAGGAACTACAAAACCTAATAAAAAAAACAGCATCCAAAATGCCATACCTGCTATTAAAAGGAATAATACTATACCGAAAATACTCATCTCTTTACTTTTTTATTGTTACAATATTGGGATAAAGTTAATAAAAATAAATTACTTCTATCTTTTTGGACAATTTAAATTTAAATTATAATGAAAAAAACTCCATTGATACCTTATTTAATTAAAACTGATTAAATTAACGTTATTAAAACGATAATCTAAAAATAAATCTTTATTTTTAGTTAAATTCGCATTAGATTATTAGTTAATGAGTAAACAAAAAAAACATACACTTTCATTAGATCAAGATTATGAATACGAAATGATTGGTATATGTTCTCATCATAATGATTATCGATTAGTTTGGGGTATAAATAAGAGTCTTTCAGTAAACCTTTTTAAAAGCATAGAAGATTTTTCTATAAGTAATAAAAAAGGTACAGCTAATTTAGCTTTTTCCATTTATGAATTCAAAGATGAAGAATCATTGCATGAATTTTATTTAGTTAAAAACAAAAATTTAGGGAAATTTTTAATCCCTGAAAAACCAATGGTTGATTACTTTTTATTCATTTATGGAGTAAATTCAATTGAATGCGAAAAAATTATTAATAAATTAAAAGAAGTAAATAGTGTTTTAGCTGTTTTTTCTTTTGATCCAATAGAATTTGAATCAACTGAAAATCTAGTTTTTAAATAAAAACAGAATTTTTTAAAAAACTTAAATATGAAAAAAACGAAAATTGTTGCAACATTAGGACCTGCTTCTAGTGAAAAAGAAACATTGAGACAAATGTTTCTTGAGGGATTAAATGTTTGTAGACTTAATTTTTCTCATGGAAGTTATGAAAATCATTCACATGCAATTAAACTTATTCGAGAATTAAACGAAGAAACAGGTTTAAATGTTGCTATTTTAGCTGATTTACAAGGGCCTAAAATTAGAACGAATGAAATGGAAAACAATGGTGTTGAACTTATTTCAGGCAAATCAATTAAAATTGTTACCGAAAAAGTTATAGGAAATGATAAACGTTTCTCTATCAACTATGTCCAACTTCCAGCAGATGTTCATCCAGGAGAAAGAATCTTACTTGACGATGGTAAGATAATTTTAGAAGTTTTGAAAACAGATGGTGAAAAAGAAATTGACACAATCATTGTACACGGAGGAATTTTATCGTCTAAAAAAGGCGTAAATTTTCCAAATACAAAAATATCAATGCCTTCTTTGACTGTAAAAGACAGAGAGGATTTAGAATTTGCTTTAGAGCAAAATGTAGATTGGGTTGGGTTGTCTTTTGTCAGAAATGCCCGTGACATCATCGAATTAAAACATATAATAAGTCAAAAGCAAGGTAAAGCTAAAGTTGTTGCGAAAATTGAAAAACCTGAAGCATTAGACGACATAGATGAAATCATTAAAATTAGTGATGCATTAATGGTTGCTCGTGGAGATCTAGGTGTAGAGATTCCATATCAAAGTGTACCATTGATTCAAAAAATGATTATTAAAAAATGTGCCCTACATGCAAAACCGGTAATAGTTGCTACTCAAATGATGGAGAGTATGATAAAAAATCTTACCCCATCAAGAGCGGAAGTAAACGATGTTGCGAATGCTGTATTAGATGGTGCTGATGCTGTTATGCTTTCTGGTGAAACTTCGGTTGGTGATCACCCAATAGAAGTAATAAAAACAATGTCGAAAATTGTTACAGAAATGGAATCTTTCGATGGAATATATAATAAAGAAGAAATTCCAGATAAAACACAAGATCGTTTCATTTCTGATTCTATTTGTTTTAATGCATGTAGACTAGCACAAAGATCTGAAGCTGATGCGATTATTACGATGTCTTTTTCTGGATATACTGCATACAAAATTGCATCTCAAAGACCTAAAGCTCCTATCTATGTGTTTACTAAAAACCCACAAATTTTGACACAATTAAATTTAGTTTGGGGAGTTAAAGCATTTTATTATGATAAAAGCATTAGTACAGATCATAGCATTGCAGATATTAAACACATACTTAAAACAAAAAGCTTAGTTCAAGAAGGAGATTTGGTAATCAATTTAGCTTCAATTCCTTTGGAAGAACATGGTAAATCAAATATGCTTAAATTAAGCTATATCGAATAAAAACAAAAAAAGGGCTTTAAAGCCCTTTTTTTGTTAATCTATAGAATTATTCATCCTCATCTTCATCTTC
>CALPVI020000205.1 GCA_943326975.2 Actinomyces viscosus
CGAATCAATAATTATACTCGAATTTTAACAATAGTTATTTGTGCTTTACAAGCGCCTAGTTATTTAACTCTTTATGTTCAAAATAAAGGGGCTATGCCTGTTGATCCATCTACATTTTGGTGGGCACAAACTATAATTGTTTTAATTGCGGGTTCTATGTTTGCTGTTTGGCTTGGTGAAAGGATAACAGACAAAGGTATTGGAAATGGTATTTCGTTATTAATTACAGTTGGGATTTTAGCTCGACTTCCTGAAGCATTTTTAGCTGAAATTGGAATTAATGAGAGTAACTTGATTAAAATTGTATTAGAAATAGTTGCATTTATGTTGGTTATTTTAGGTACTATTTTAATAGTTCAAGGTGTTCGAAAAATTCCATTAAATACTGCTAAACGTGTTGTAGGTGCTAGGTCTGTTGATGAAGCAGGTGCGAGAAGCTATTTACCTATTAAAGTGAATGCTAGTGGAGTAATGCCGATAATATTTGCGCAAGCAATTATGACTATTCCAGTAATGTTGTTTACAAGTAAAGGTGATGCTAATTTCATTCAGCGTGCATTAAGTGATGTTTATGGTGTTAGTTATAATGTATTATTAGCAGTTTTAATTATTGTTTTTACGTATTTTTATACAGCTATTATGATTAACCCTAGAAAAATTGCTGATGATTTAAAAAGAAGTGGTGGTTTTATACCAGGTGTTAGACCTGGAGAAGATACTGCTGAGTATATTGATGTTTTGGTTTCTAGAATAACTTTTCCAGGTTCTTTAACATTAGCAATTATAGCAATTTTACCAGCTATTGCACATATAGCAGGTGTTAATAATGCCTTTGCAATGTTTTTTGGAGGTACTTCAGTATTAATTATGGTTGGTGTTGTTTTAGATACTCTTCAGCAAATAGAGTCATATTTATTAAATCGTCACATGGATGGTTTAATGGAAGGTTCAAAAGTGAGAGGAAGAAGAACAGCTAACGAATTATCAGGGTTTTAATAATGGCAAAACAAACGTCAATTGAGCAAGATGGTGTAATTACAGAAGCTTTATCTAACGCTATGTTTAGAGTAGAATTAGAAAATGGCCATGTTGTTACGGCTCATATTTCAGGAAAAATGAGAATGTTCTACATAAAGATTCTTCCTGGAGACCGTGTAAAGGTAGAGATGTCTCCTTATGATTTAACAAAAGGTAGAATTTCTTTCAGATATAAATAAAAATTTCTTAAAAGAAATAAAAATGAAAGTTAGAGCTTCAGTAAAAAAACGATCTGCAGATTGCAAAATCGTTAAAAGAAAAGGAAGAGTTTATGTGATTAATAAAAAGAATCCTAAACTTAAACAAAGACAAGGGTAAAATTTAAAAGTATGGCACGTATTGCAGGTATAGATTTACCAAAAAACAAGAGAGGTGTAATTGGTTTGACTTACATCTATGGTATTGGTCGCAGCACAGCGGCAAAAATTTTGAAAACGAATGATATTGATGAAAATATCAAAGTTCAAGATTGGAATGATGATCAGTTAGCAGCTATTCGTACAACTTTAGGTGAAATTAAAGTTGAAGGTCAACTTCGTTCGGAAGTTCAGTTAAACATTAAACGTTTAATGGATATTGGTTGTAATAGAGGTATTCGTCACCGTGCTGGATTACCATTAAGAGGTCAACGTACTAAAAACAATTCTCGTACAAGAAAAGGTAAAAGAAAAACAGTTGCTAACAAGAAAAAAGCGACTAAATAATAAGTAAAGATGGCAAAGTCTAATCAAAAAAAGAAGAAGAATGTTAAAGTAGATGCTACTGGTGAAGCGCACATCAATGCTACCTTCAACAATATCATTATTTCTTTGACTAACAACGCTGGTCAAGTTATTTCTTGGTCATCGGCTGGAAAGATGGGTTTTAGAGGATCTAAAAAGAATACTCCTTATGCTGCTCAAGTTGCTGCAGAAGATTGTTCTAAAGAAGCTCATGACTTCGGATTACGTAGAGTGAAGGTATTCGTTAAAGGTCCTGGTGGAGGTCGTGAATCTGCAATACGTTCTATTCATAATTCTGGAATAGAAGTAACAGAAATTATTGATGTTACTCCGTTACCACACAACGGATGTCGTCCTCCAAAAAGAAGAAGAGTATAGTAATAAAGAGAGCAAAGATTATCGAAGGAAAGCCTTAATTCATAATCTCTCTTATAATTTAAATTAAGATGGCAAGATACACAGGTCCAAAATCCAAAATTGCACGTCGTTTCCGAGATCCTATTTTCGGTCCTGATAAAGCATTAGAGAAAAAAAATTACGGTCCAGGTCAACATGGTCCAAACAAAAGAAGAGGTGGTAAAACATCTGAGTATGGTATTCAGCTAAATGAAAAACAAAAAGCTAAATACACATATGGTATTTTAGAAAAACAATTCTCAAATTTATTTGAGAAAGCTTCTAGAATGAAAGGTATTACTGGTGAGTTATTGTTACAGTTGTGTGAATCACGTTTAGATAATACTATTTATCGTTTAGGAGTATCTCCTACTCGTAGTGGAGCACGTCAATTAGTTTCTCATCGTCATATTACTGTTAACGGTGAAGTTCTAAATATTCCTTCTTACAATGTTAAAGTTGGTGATGTTATTGGAGTTCGTGAGAAATCTAAATCTTTAGAAGTTATTTCAAATTCTTTAGCTTCTAATAACAAGAAATACGATTGGTTAGATTGGAATTCTTCTGATATGACTGGTAGATTATTAAGCGTGCCTTCACGTGAAATGATTCCAGAAAACATTAAAGAACAGTTAATCGTCGAATTATATTCTAAATAATAAATAAAGCATTAACATGGCAATTCTTGACTTCCAAAAACCTGATAAGGTTATCATGATTCAGTCCGATGAGCATCAAGGACAGTTTGAATTCCGTCCGCTTGAACCGGGCTATGGTATCACAGTTGGTAATGCATTACGTCGTATATTGCTTTCTTCATTAGAAGGATTTGCAATTTCTTCAGTACGTATTGAGGGTGCTGATCATGAATTCACTACTATTAAAGGTGTTGTAGAAGATATTACTGAAATAATTTTGAATTTAAAACAAGTTCGTTTTAAACAGCAAATTGAAGGTACGGATTCTGAGACAGTTGTTGTTTCAATTTCTGGACAAGATAAATTAACTGCTGGTGATTTAGGTAAATTTACTTCTGCATTTCAAGTTTTAAACTCTGATTTAGTAATATGTAACATGGAATCTTCTGTTAAGTTAGATTTAGAGCTTACTATTATTAAAGGGCGTGGATATATTCCAGCTGAGGAGAATAAATTAAACAATGCACCTTTCGGAACAATCTTTGTAGATTCTATTTTTACTCCAATTAAAAATGTAAAGTTTGCGGTAGAAAACTATCGTGTAGAACAAAAGACTGATTACGAAAAATTAGTATTGGATATTGTAACAGATGGTTCGATTCATCCAAAAGAAGCTTTAAAAGAAGCAGCTAAGATTTTAATTCATCATTTTATGCTATTCTCAGATGAGAGAATAACTTTAGATAGTGAAATTAAAGCTGATTCTGAAGAGTTTGATGAAACTTCTTTACACATGCGTCAGTTATTAAAAACAAAATTGGTTGATATGGATTTATCTGTTCGTGCCTTGAATTGTTTGAAAGCTGCTGATGTAGAAACATTAGGTGATTTGGTATCATACAATAAAAATGATTTATTGAAATTCCGTAATTTTGGTAAGAAGTCATTAACTGAGTTAGAAGACTTAGTTGATAATAAAGGACTTACTTTCGGAATGAATGTTGCCAAATACAAATTGGATAAAGACTAGAACCGAATTAAAATATTGAAATGAGACACGGTAAAAAAAATAATCATTTAGGTAGAACAGCATCTCATAGATCTGCTATGTTATCTAATATGGCTTCATCATTATTATTGCATAAACGTATTAATACTACAGTTGCAAAAGCAAAAGCATTAAGAGTTTATATTGAGCCATTATTGACTAAATCAAAAACGGATTCTACTCACTCTCGTAGAATTGTTTTTAGTCAATTACAAAATAAAGAAGTTGTTACTGAATTATTCAGAGAAATAGCTCCTAAAATTGCTAATAGACCAGGAGGATATACTCGTATAATCCGAACAGGTTACCGTTTAGGTGATAATGCTGAAATGTGTTTAATCGAATTAGTTGACTTTAATGAAATCTATTCAAATGAGGCAACTAAGAAAACTACTCGTCGTTCTCGTCGTGGTGGTAAAAAATCTGATAGCACAGAATCAGTTGTAGAAGATACAACTTCAAATGAGGAGATATCTGAAGATAATTCTGAAGAAACTTCTTCGGAAGAAGAAACAAAAGAAGATTAATATTGATTTTCTAAGTTAAATATTAAGGGGAATGTTAGCATTCCCCTTTTTTTATGCTTTTTATTTGGCTTTTATAGAATTGAAATTTTAAATTTGCAAAAAATATTTATAATGGAAGAAAGAAAACCTGCTGTTTTAGTATTAGAAGATGGAACAGTTTTTGAAGGTTTGGCGACTGGAAAAATTGGTGTAACTACTGGTGAAATTGCTTTTAATAC
>CALPVI020000206.1 GCA_943326975.2 Actinomyces viscosus
ACCCCCCTATTTTGAGCATGAATTGAAAAAGAGACAAAAAGAATTGAAATTAGAATATACTTCATTTTAGTTTTTTTAATATATTATTAAATTACCTCACTAACACAAACCCAGCCCATTTCCCATGTTCTGTAGGGTAATTGATGCGCATTTCTTTTTGAGCTTTTTCAAAAGAAATAAATTAGGATTTATTTTCATATCCCTACTTCTGAATTTTTATTCGAATTTGAGCCATCAGTTCTTCTACAAATTTATTAATTTGATCTGTTTTTCCGATTACTTCAAAATTCACTTCAAAGTTTTGTTTAAATAAAACAACGTTGGCTTTAACCTGTCCTGATGTTTTAACCTCATATAAAATATTCGCTTTTATAGCATTGGGATAATCTGCAATCATGATTTTATTTTCTCCTCCTCTGCTTGATTCCTGAAATGCATTTGATAATAATGATTTTATATTCAGATTATCCTTAAAACTCGTTTTGTTAAGAACAGCATCAATATAAACAGTAGGTATTTCTTTTAATGTTATTGTTTTACGCACTTCTTCATCAATTTTACCCAAAGTAAAGCTTATCGGCACCATGCTCTCAGCACTTTGGTCATTCGTCAACTTTTTCATTTCCTCTTCGGTAGCCAAAAGCCATTTATTGAGTTGAAGCTGGTTGTTTTCATCCAATGAATTTTTATTGTTTAGCATAGCATTTAACAATGCATATGTTAACAAACCATGTTCATATTGAGGGAGTTCAAGTGCTTTTTGATCCGATGAAGATGCTGTTATAATAGCAAAACCCGATTTGCTTGCTAGTTTATCTAACTCTTTCAATCGTTGAGATTTCAATTCTGCATCTTTCACATCGCGTTTGCCTACGAATTGAGCTAGATCCATGTTGTTGATGGCTGCTCCAGAATGACAAGCATCTAAAATTAAAATACGTTTGCCTGCAGGTATTTTATTTACTTTTTCGAGTAACTCACTCATACGAATACCCTGAAAGTTGTCTTTACTAGATTCTGTTGTTAATAACAATAATTGATCTTTATCTACAATTTCCCCATGTCCAGCAAAGAACAAAATAAATATATCTTCAGGTTTACTGTTTTTTTCAATTAACTGTAGGGTATTAAAAATTGCGTTTCTGTCTGGTGTAGTACTTTTAATATTTCCTGTTCCAATTTTTGAATTTCTATCAATGGTTAGATTATAAAAATTCACCCTATTTATATCGTTTGTATTAAAGTATTTTTTAGTTGCTAATTGTAAGGCTTTTTGAATGTCGTTGGCATCTTTTGCAGCATAGTTTAAATCAAGTTCATTTCCTTTATAGTCATCAATACCAATCATTATAGCATGCACAGAAGGTTGTTTTAACTCATTGTTTTTTACACTCTCTACCTCTTGGGTGTAACTGCGAGAGCTAATACCATTATTGGCTGTTTTTGCAATTACCTTTATCAAATTTTCACCATTGTTATTGCTGTATTTTTTTATTAAGGTACTATCTATATTCAATAGAAATGTATTACCTTCTTTTTTTAATTGTTTTGATGATATACTTTGCCTTATAATCCCATTAATGTAGATATCAATATCTCCAATACCTCCTGTACGAGGTGTAATTTGGTATTTGTATCTTTTTTCATCTATTGGCTCAACTAATGGTGTTACGCCACAAATTTGTAAATCATTTAATTTAGGTAAATGGTTAATGTTTTCACCATTCATGATGCGTTGAACCAGATTAGGAACATATAATGAATCTTTCACCTGATTAAGTTCTATTATCTCTAAACCACACGTAAAGTAAATACTGTTAATTGCATCTTTACTACCATCAAAACGATAAAACTCATCGTAAACTAACCAATTATGATTAGGTAAAAATAGAAATGTGTATAAGGTTTTATTCGTTTCAGCGTTAATTATATGGTAGTGATCAAAATTATCTATAGCTAATATATACTTATTATTTTTGATGTAATTTGCTCTTTGTATGAATGCAGGCATATTAATTTGCTCCAAATTACCTAACACGCTTTTCATGTTGTAATTTGTCAGATTATTGTTTATTTTATATATTTTATTATCAATATTTGACAACAAAATTGTATTCAATGAATCACTAAAATTATACTTTATACCGCCTCCAGCACTTGATCCTAAAGGTTTGAATGACAATGATTTTGATATAGTTTTTTTTTCGTTTTTGAAATCTAAGCAATTGTCAGATTTACCAAAAATAAATAAATACTTTTCCCATGATTCAAATCCATGTGTATAAAACACATTATTATCGTTTAAAAAAACAAATTGATCAAAAGAGATATCTGATTTACAAATTGTACTATCTGTCTCAATATTCCTCACTTCATATCCTCCATTAGAATAATATAGTTTGTTTAAACAGATTTTTTCACCAGATTGATCAAAATAAATAGTAGCATCACACGTATCAAACTTTATTTCTTTTAAAAGCCTACCAGAATCAATATTATATATATATACTGTTCTTAATTGTTTTAAATCTTCAAATGAATGTTTTCGAAAATCGAAAGTTATTGCTAATTTATTTTTTTCGTAATTTATTGAAGCACTACTAGTTATATAAAAACCCTCAATTGGTTGTACTGGACTTTTTATTGTTTTAATAATACTATTTTTACTGATATCGTAGATTTGAATTTCATTATCAGATGAATAAAATACTGATTTATTATGTTTAATATCATGGGCAATTATTTCACCTTTCATCTTGTATTTCAACAAACCGAATTCATCGAAAATAAACGTAGAATCTTCTTTTTCAATAGCTAAATAGGGATCAATATTATTATAATTATTAGTATATTGATATTCTATTGAATCTATATCTTGAAGGTTAATAATTTTCGGACTTGATTCAAAGTCAAATGATAAAAAACTCCTATCCTTATAGGAAAGATTAACACTTGAATTAACTAACAATCGATTATTTAACTCTTCATTTTCTTTTAGATAATTAATTTTACCTATATTATTGTTTTTTAAACTAATACCATCATTATTATTAGACTCATTAATGTTATAATGAATAATTTTTCTAGAAAAAGACTCATAGTTATGAGAAATTACTGAAAATGACAAATCGGTTGAAACATCCTCAATTAGTTCAAAATTATTTTCTGGTTTTAGATCAAATAAAAAAGAATCCTTTTCTAATGAATAGAATGAAACGATATTATTGGATAAATATTGAATACCTGTATAATATTTATAACATTTAAAAAGTGATATTTTATCTTTTATTAACTTAATTTGAGTTAAATAATTTTTCAAGAAGTTTTCAGGTTGCCCTAATCCTTCCCAATCTGTTCCCTCTAAAATAGTTTGATTAGATATTATATTTCTTTTTTCATCTAAAATGTATTTCATAAATACCGTATATCGCTCACTCCCTATTCTATCTGAATTATATGCCTGACCCACTACATACAATGAAGAACCTAGATTCAACACACTAGAAATATCTTCATACTCACCCCCTAAATAGAGTTTTTTTTCTAATTTAAAATTTTGAGAATTATAAAAATTTAAAGTATTGTAATTAGGAATTATAATCACAGCGCCTGTAGTATCAAAATTACAGCCTCTAAATTGATTATGATCCCATATGATTTTTGCTATTTTAAAAGTTTTATGTGTAATTTTATTTTCGCCAATTGTATTTACTACAATCCCTTTTGGACTATTTGTCAATACTTGATTGGATCTTGGTGAAAACACTAAAGTATGTGGGAAAATACCACCAGAATTCCATTCATCAAATAATGGTTCACCTGTTTTAAAATCATATAATTGATAAACTCCACTAGATGAAGCTACCACAAAATATTTATTATTTGGACTAAATGTTATTCTATCACCTTTGACTCTATAGATTGTTTTCCCGGAACTTGCTTCACTAATTAATACTAAACCATCAATACAGGTTGCAACATATTTATTGTCATTTGATAAAACAACATCTCTTATATAACTACTATTATTAGCAAATGGAAAAACAATTTTGAGATTCTGAATATTTTCAAAGTTCGACTCTATATTGTTATTAGAGTTATCAAAATTTGTTTTCTGAGAAAACAAATTTGCTGATAGAAATACTATAAAAAGAATGTAGTAACGTTTCATAAAGGAAGTAATCAGTTTTATAAATGCATTTTAATAATCTGTTCAAAATTGTAAATTATTCTTTCAAATAAACCTTCTGTTCAGCATAAAAATCTTTGATTAAAACCTGCTTCATCTCTGCAGTATAGTCTGTTCCTTTATCTAAATAGATTTTAAATTCATTTAATTTCTTAAAGAACTCCTTCTCGAAAACTTCCTCTTTTACAATAAATAAATTTTTGAATTTAATTAGATTTGATGCTCTAATTTCACCCGTCCAACAATACACACCAACTGGTAAATTAACAAGCGTAATTGTATTATTCATCGGTTTATCATCAAAATACACTTTTCCATTATCAAGATTTTTAACAACAAAATTTGATACCACAATGGTAGATTGGTTTCCGAATTCTAAAACTG
>CALPVI020000207.1 GCA_943326975.2 Actinomyces viscosus
AGAAACAGATAAATTTGGATATAAAATTTTAACTGTATCTACTAAAGTATCTGTACAGAAATTTTTATAAATTGCTACAATTTTCACTGGAATCTTACCAAATGTTTCAAAACGATGTTTCAAGGTGTCAACCTCATAATTAATCCAAGTACTATCTATAGGAGGATTTAAAAAATAACCTGTAGAACCATCTCCATAAAACCATTTTGTTGTAATATCATTTGCATTCCCTGAAAAACAAGTTGAAGTATTCGTGAAAACAGTTGTGTTACCATAACAGAATGGACCTACTGCAGTATAACCAGCCCTAACAGGCTTTGTTGCGTTAAATATCCAATTTGTATTTGTTACATTTTTTGAAAAATATGCTGTATAAGTTGCTCCACCTTTTCCTTTAATAGCTGAAAAATTAGTACACTCAGCAGTTACATTACCACTTGACTTACTAAATTCTGCCTGAACCAACGGATTAGTTGAACTAATATAAATAGAATCTGAACAATTGCCTTTTAAAATTAAACTATCTACTATTGTTTGAGTTGTTCCTGTTTCAAAATGAACATTACTTCCTGCTAATATTTTTAATTTTTTGAATGAATTATTTCCTGTTATTCTTTGTTTAAGAACTAAACGAGGGAAATACAATGTTACGTTGTTAAATGCTAAACCATTGGTCAATAAAAACTTTTTATATTTTTTGGAGCCTATGTACAATGTTGATGTTTGAGCATTGAATGTGAAATTTGAAGAGACATCTTCAGAAGTAAACCCATTCGATAAATTCACTGACGATGCCCCTAAATCCATCAATTTTATAGAAGACAATGAAGTATCAACTACTTGAATTGAACCTCCATCAATTCTTTCACCTTGCGAATAAAATTTTCCTTTTGAATGATACAAAGCTGTTGAATCTGTGAAACGTAAGTAACCACCTAATAATAATGAATTCGCAGCATTGTCCATTCGGATAGATAAGTTACAATCGATTGAAGCAGAATCTGGGTTAAAAATAGACTGATTTCTAAATTCTATACGTTGAAATAAACTATCTTTTGTGATAGACATATTAGTATTCAACGTAACATCGCCAAATGCAAATACATCATAAGTTAATCTAAAAGTGGGTGCATACAGCGCGCCAGCCCAATTCATAG
The DNA here is from genome assembly GCA_943326975.2 of Actinomyces viscosus. Lineage (GTDB taxonomy): Bacteria > Bacteroidota > Bacteroidia > Flavobacteriales_D > Crocinitomicaceae > CAIUKX01. The sequence continues at coordinate 1,158 of CALPVI020000207.1, forward strand.
AAGTAAAATAAGCATCTGCATCTACCACCACCACTTGTGAAGCTGAAGTAAATGAATTAGCATCAAATACAACTGAATCAATTTGTTGTGGCAAACATCCAGAAGGTGAACCATTAGAAGTTGTAGACCAATGATTTACATTTGTCCAATTACCACCATTACCAATCCAATAATATTTTTTACCTACATAATTCCAACCCGTTGAACCATTCAATGTATCGGAAGTGCTAACGTTATAAACTTGAGCAGAAGGGCTACTCGCATTCACATTACGAATCGATAAATTTGAACCTGTAAATGTTTTAGGACCAGCTTTGATAATAACTGCAGGTGCTCCAGTTAAATTAATTGCTCTTAGAACAGCCTTACTTAAACAAGACCCGCTATTTGTTAAAGATGTAAATTGTTGAGTAGAACCATTATCCAATGAAATTGAGGGAGTAGCACTCGTAATATTTAGTAAATTAAATTTATTATTTCCATAAATCGTCAATGTACCATTTGTAGAATTTACAGTATCGTAAATCAAAGAACCTCCTCTAAAAGTTGATGCTCCTGAATTTGAAAAATTAATTTTAGCACCAGTATGAGAAAAAATTAAAGTAGTAGAATCAATATGAAAACTTGTTCCCGTAATGGTGTATGCACTGTTCGATAAATTAATTGTTCTTATTGAAGTATAATTCGAATTAAAATTTAACGTTTGAATGCTAATTGAAGGCGCATTAAATACACCACTTTCTAAAAATAAACTTTTTGTAGAAGAAAAATTATCGGTTAATGTTAAGGTATTTGTTCCTTGTAAATGAAAATCTGCTGTCCAAATTGTGCCATTTGATGTTAAATTAGAAAGCAAAGTTGGTTTCATATTAATGGTAGTAATTGCAGAAGAAAAAATAGCTGAACCATTAGATACTAAATCCCCTGAAATCTCAACGGAAGAAATAGTTGAAGAATTGAAACTGAACGCATTTGGAACTGCACTAAAATCAAAATTATGCACCGTAATTGCAGTATTCAAATTAACTGTAGATATAGCTGACAACCCTGAATTAGCATCAAAATTAACATTGTCTAAAGTCGAAGGGGGTGATGTAAATGTTGCTGCTCCACCTGAGGATAATGACCAGTGATTTACATCGTTCCAATTACCTGAACCTCCTATCCAAAAGTAGTTTGTAGCAAAAGAATTACATGTAAAAAATAAGCAAAGAAAAGTTAGATAACTGATATATTTTTTCATAAAACGAAGGTCTTTTTTTAAAAGAAACGGTGCAAAGATTCGTTAAAAAAATAGGAATAACAAGTTAATTCTAAATTTAATAAATTCTTAAAGAAATGATAAAATGGAAAAAAGATGAAAATTAGGTATATCAAATTTGTTTCATTAGTTTTGCGCTTTCTTATGATTTTTTAACAAATGATTATTACAAAATTCAAAATATTTATTACATCTTTTTGTTTTGTTTCCTTTAGTTTAAACATTTCAGCTCAAGAAGTAGAAAATGCTAAAGTATCTGTAAAAGATGATACGTTGTATATAGTTCCAAAAGTAAGCAGTGCTGACCTGTCTTTGATAATTCCACCAAATGGTTTTGTTCCCACGGAAAAATTCAACGGATACCTTTACACACAAGCAAGTGCTGCTATTATAATGACACTAATAGAAGACGCAAACTACATTAAAATCTGTGAAGGTATGACAGATGAGCACTTTGCTAAAAACAAACTAACAAAAATTAGTAATAATAAATTCATTTCGGATAACAAAGTGAAAGGGCATATCTATAAATGTTCGTTTGTTACTGACGGAATAGACTTCATTCGAATAATTGTTTTTGCTGGAGATCTTACAAAAACATTATGTTTAACCATAACATATCCTACCAAATTTGAAGAACTTCTTGGAGAAGAAATTCATAATTCAATTCGCTCAATTTCACTTTATCCTAAAAAAAATGAAGCTAAATAAGAGCATTTCCATTTTTCTGACTTTAAGTCTTCTACTATTTTGTTCTAAAAATTTAGTAGCACAACAGGCTGTTAACCACCACGTAAATTTTGCCACTAAGAAACAAGATATGTGGGGGCCAAAATTAAATCCTATCATCATCGATAAAGAAACAACTCTATTTGAGCAAGCTTGGAACGAAAATTTCGACACAGGAAATTCTATGATTGGAACAGTTGCAGGATATTCTTTTGGAGCAGCATTGAAAGGTTCATTCTCAGGTGCAATAGGAAGTAAAGTGTCTTTGAAGGGTTTTAATTCAGGAAGTATCGATGTTGATTATCCTGTTGATATTCAACTTGATATGCCAACGGACAATACGTATGACCAAGGGGATGAAGTAGTAATAAAAACTAATTATAAAATCGATACTGCTAACGCAGAATTATTAACTATTTATCCACAAACTGGTGAAGCTAAATGGGGTTTGTATTTCAGAATGGCGGGAGGTATAAGTGCAAAACTATGTGCTTTTGCATGTGAAACTTTTCCTATTATACCAAATTTCGATACAGGCTTAATAGATATTAATTTAGCAACTGCTAACAAAGATGGGATATGGTTTATTGGGCCAGTTTATGCTACTGATATCGCTCAGGGATATGGATTTTTAACTACAGGACCTCAACCTCTTAAAAGTCAAGGAGTTTTCCCATTTGCACTTCCTCCAAAATGGACAGCACCACCCTTAGGAGACCAAATAGTTCCTTGGCAATGTTATCTATCTGTATTTCCTGTAAATATTCCTGATTTTGGTTATGGTGTAACAGGTGATATTACTATTCCAGAAGTTATAACAACAAATACTTTTTATCCTACAAGTGTAAATTCTCGAGGAGAATCTACTTATTTCAAAATGGATATTGAAATTTTTGATCTTATTGGTGGTATTTTAAGTAAATTTAAAGGCCCTATTGGGGTTGCAGGTAAAGCTTTAACTTATTTAAAGGGAGAACAAGATTTAAAAGTTGCAACAGTAAGTTGGAACTTTTTTAGCGCAAGCTTTCAAGCAAAATTAACAAACAAACAAAGTTTCGATTTCAATCCTAAAATATACGGAAGTTTTGAATTTCCAGTACCTGTCGATTATCAAATTATTGATAATGTTACAAACCAAACATCGGAATGGAAAAATAGTAGTATTATCAATGTAAAAGTGGGGGATGACCTTCGTTATAAATTTCCTTGTTTTTATGAATCGGTAGCTATTACGCCTACTTACTCAATCGTTGGTAAAATACGAAATCACACGTACGATTCAATTTCATTCGATTTTTTAATGAGTGCATTTGCATTTGGATTTGAAATCCCTGCAATTCAAATTACTCCAGCAATACATATAGATGCATATTGTTTTGATCTTCCTTATCCTTGCCCTACATG
>CALPVI020000208.1 GCA_943326975.2 Actinomyces viscosus
ATTCTATAAGCCAAAGCCCCATCCTCAAAATACTCTTCTAACTTATAACTAAATCCTAAAGGATCATTTGCTTTAACTAAACCTGAAACAATACAGATACTCCCTACAATTACCCTTGCAACAGCTGACATTAATAATTTTCCTTTGAAAACGATAATACCAAATATTGTTACTGCTAAAAGTAAAAAACCGACTATTAAAAATAAAATAGATTGATCTTCAAAATTTTTATGGAAACCCAAAGCAATGAAAGTCATTGCAATTAAGTTAACAAAAACAAAAATCGAGTTAAAAAAGAACGATCTACCTTGTATTGTAATTGGGGGATTCATGCCTTTTTAGAATTTAAAATATGAATCATCGCAAAAACAGAATAATTCAACATATCAAAGTAATTAGCATCAATTCCTTCGCTAATTAGCGTAGAACCATTATTATCTTCTATTTGCTTTACTCTAAGAATCTTCATTAAAATTAAATCTGTTAAAGAACTTACGCGCATATCCCTCCATGCTTCACCATAATCGTGATTTTTTTTCATCATTAATTCGAAAGCATTCTTAGCGTATTTATCATATAATCTAATTGCTAGTTCTGGATCAATTTCTAATTCTTTTAATTCTACTTCAGAAACTTGAATTATCGCCATTATACAATAGTTAATAATTGCAATAAATTCATCATCAATACTTTCACCAACTTTATTTACACCCGTTTCTTGAATTGTTCGAATTCGTTGTGCTTTAATGAAAATTTGATCTGTTAAAGAACTTGGTCTTAAAATCCTCCAAGCCGTCCCATAATCTTTTGTTTTCTTAGAAAATAATTCTCTACAAACATTGATTACATTTGTATATTCTAATGATGTTTGACTCATTTACTTATTATGCATAAATTAAAGGCTGAAGATACATATTTTCCTACAAATAAATATATTCGAATAAAGGATAATTTATTAGACTTAACAATACCAAAGGTAATGGGTGTAATCAATTGCACTCCTGACTCATTCTTTAAAGAAAGTAGAAAAAATTCAGAAAAAGAAATTCTATTACAAGTAGATAAGTTCGTCAAAGAGGGGGTTGATATTATTGATTTGGGTGGCTATTCAAGTAGACCAGGAGCATCACATATAACTGAACAAGAAGAAATTAAACGAATATTCCCTGCTTTACAAGCAATTGTAAAAAATCATCCTACAATTCCTATTTCGATAGATACATTTAGAGGTGAAGTAGCGAAAATTTGTTTGGAAAATGGTGCTCATATAATTAATGACATAAGTGCTTTTGAGCTTGATAAAGAACTACTAAATGTTATTTCACATTATAAATGTCCATATATTCTAATGCACATGAAGGGAAATCCTACTACAATGCAAGAAAATACAGAATATGACAATATCTTTAAATCAATTATTTCATTTTTATCAGCTAAAATTGAAAAATTAGAAGAAAATGGCGTGAATGATATTATAATTGATCCAGGTTTTGGTTTCGGTAAAACACTCGATCAAAATTATACGTTATTAAATCAGCTTCAAGATTTTAGAATCCTTAACAAACCAATTCTTGTTGGATTTTCTAGAAAATCAATGATATATAAAAAATTAAATTGTACACCTGAAGAAACATTAAATGGAACTACAATTCTGAATACAAGTGCAATACTTAAAGGTGCTTCAATACTTCGCGTTCATGATGTAAAAGAAGCGAAAGAAATTATCACCTTGCTTTCATAAAGTAATTAAATGTATAATCAAAACAACAAAGGCTAACCAATTGGTTAGCCTTTGTTGTTAAATATATAAGTGTTTTAGTTTTCAACTGAAAACAAACCTACACCACACCCTTTTTCAGCACCTTCCATCTCATAAAATAAATAAAACGTACCTGTCGTTCTACAATTAAAATCAATTTTTGGATAATGTTTACCTGTTACTTTATTGAACGAAGTAGCTAATAAAACTGTTTTCTCTTCATTCAAATAAATTGACATGATCATTTTTGTTTTATTATTCGGATTACTGATTGGCAATAATCGATATCTCAATCCTGCTTTTAACGAAATCATATAGCTATCAGCAGGTGGTTTCTCAGGATTACCACCTTTTAAAGATATTCTATAATCTTTTATTAATTTATATTTGTCAAGAAGAGTTAATCCCATTGCATATTCAGTATCACCCGTACATTTACTTCCACCTTTTGGGGAATTAATAAATGAAACTAAACCACCAAATGCTATAAATAGTGTAAAAATTAAACTTTTTGCTTTCATCTTTCTTACTTTAAAAGTTGATTTCTTAATTTAATTGTTTCATCAATAATTTTCTGAATTGTATTACCTTCTGCAATAATTTTAGTTTCACTTTTATCAATAAAAACTAACTCTCCATTTACTTCTTGCATTTCAGGTTCTCTAATAATTTTTTCAATTTTAACTTTTTTATACAAGTCCAAAAGAGGTTTCATTTGACGTGCTAAATTAGCAAAATATTTATCATTTGAAGAGGCTTGTAACACTTCATAAATCTTTTCAACACTTTCTTTTTGTTCCGCTACACGGTTTTTCATTTCCTCAGACATATTGTCATTTGCAATATATCCTATAATATAAGAACCTTCTAACCAAGTTCCAAAAACAATCAATACACTCAACTCATTTCTACCTTTTTCTCTTAAGTATTTCTCCATACCATTGAAACTTTCAGTAGACATTTGCATTAATGAATCAATATTACTTGAGCTCTTTGCCATTCTAACCATACTTTCAAAGTCGAAAAAACGATCAATCTCTAATTCAACTGACAAAGATCTTATAGCTGCTAAATAATCTATCGCTACAAATGATTTTTCATAAATATTGATATACCCCATATCGCCACCTAAAGCACCCATTGCCATTGCTTTGTCATAATTAGAAACAAAACGATCTAATTTTTTTGTCGGTATTAACAATTCGCTATTAAAAGCATTTCCTGCTTTTTTTATGATTATTGAAGTTTCAATTGGTGATGGAAATGATTGAATCAATTTATCAATTTCTTCTTTACTGACTTTAACTTTTGATTCTTCTTTTTTATTCAATTCATTTTCTAATGAATTTTCTGAATTACCAGAACAACTTACAAATAATGTAGAAGTTAAGAATAATCCAATAAAAAATGATACTGTACTTTTTTTCATGTGAATTTATTTTATTTTTTATAACCTTTATTTTCTTTTAGAACGTTTTCTTTTTTACGATTTCAATATCCATTAATCTTTTCAAAACATCAAAATACAAAGCGAAAAACAGAACGACATTGAATAACCAAATAATTATAATATTAAACCAAAAAGTTGGTATAATAATTCCAAACAAAGACTTTATAGGAACATACATATATGAACCTTGTGCTTTATAATTTGAATCTAAATGATCACGTAAAAAGACATGGTCATAGTTTTGGTAAACCATTGAATTTTCAACAAAAAACTTTTTCTTAGAAGTAGAGTTTTGAACGATGTCAGATACATTTTCATTATGATATCTTCTTTTAATTTCCATTAAAACATCCCCGCCTAAAGATTTATTCAACGAGATGATTTTGTCGTCTTTTAAACGAGCTAGTTCATTTTGCTTATCTTGATACAATTCTGATAAATCCTCTACATATTTAAGCGCTTTGCCTACACTACAATTCGATAAATCAAATGAAAGTAAACTTTTCGCAATTGGCTTAGTAGCTTCATACTTAAGCATGTTTAAAACAGTATCAGAACATTGAATCTTGCTTTCATCCTTATCTCCTGAAATTTGATCATTCAAAACGTCTGTTAAATAAGGGTACAAATAAGAAGTTCTATAATTAAAATCACTTAGAACTTGTTCAAATTCAAAGACTTCTTTTTCATACTTATTCTCTGAAAATTGTGCCACCATTATAGCCTCATAAGCCCATTTAGAAACCATGACATTAGATACAACAGGAATATGATGACCGCCACCTATTGACTTATTTAAATTTTCAAACTTAAACATTGCTCCTCCTAAAATCATTTGAGGAATTACAATTAAAGGGATGATTATATAAATCGTTACAATTGTTTTAAAACTGGATGATAACAATAATCCTAAAATATTTCCAAAAACAAAAACAGAAAAAATTAATACCCAATAATAAATGAAATTGTCATGCAATTCAATAATTGTATTACCAACAGCACACAATAAAAATGATTGAATGAGAGATAATATTGTCAAATAGGTAACCTTTGATTTTAAATAACTAAATCTAGATAATCTTAGAAATTTTTCTCTTTTTAATATTTTTAGATCCTTGAAAATTTCCTCTGCACTAATTGTTAAACCTACAAACAAAGCAACTATGATTAACATAAAAATATAAGCAGGTACATTTTCATTTAAACTAAATGTATATTCTTGATCTGTATTATTAGAACTTTTAATTATAAAACTAAGTAAGGCAGCAAGAACAGGTGCTTCTAATAAAGCAATTAAAACATATTGTCGATCATTCAGTCTAGACATA
>CALPVI020000209.1 GCA_943326975.2 Actinomyces viscosus
ATGGAGTTTCTATATCCTACTTTTAAGTATTATATTACTCTGCGCGAACACTGGTGATTTACCTTTTATTTATTTCCAATTCTAATGAAACAGACAATTATCTACTTTTTAAAACGAATTTTTGTTTTAAAACTTTTGATAAGTATCATTAGCTACTTGTATAGTACTTTTTTATATGAAAAAACGTTGAAAGATGAAGGGTGGCTAAAAAAAATAGGGTCAGAAAGTTTTTCAAAAAAAGCTGAAATACTTTATTTTTCGGCTTCTCCAAACTCATCTTACTCTGAAACAGATACTGATAGAAGAAGTATTCATGAAAAAATTCAAACTTATCTTTCTTCCAACAAAATCGAAGCATTAGATACTGGAGCAATTCATGCTGGAATATTTCTTCATGCATTGAAAGAATTACCAAAAGAATATAAACCGAAAATTGTGTTAATGGATTTAAACCTTCGCTGTTTTGGAAAACTTTGGATCCACTCTCCGCTTGAAAATTCATTACAGCGTAACTTAATATACTGGAATAATAATCTTGGCTCATACAACCGACTTAAAGCAGCTTTAAAATCATACCCCTATATTCCTAATTATGAAAGAGAAGCATTAATTAATTTTGATGAAAAATTTGAAAAACTCCCATTCACTGATTCTTGTCTCACAATTAAAAGATGGACGGATTCTTTAAATCATCGTTTGGACCACTATGATGGTATAGGAAGAGAAATGGTAAGAAATTTTGGATTTAAAATAAAACCAGATAATGAAATGCTTCAATTCTACAATCAAATTGTATCGTTTTGTAACGCAAATCACATCCAACTTATTTTCTTAATTTTACCCGAGAACTATGAAGAAATGGAAAAAAATGCTGGTAAAAATCTTAAATTATTATGCCAACAAAATGTTTCTTTCCTGAAGCAACATTTCAACAAAATTCCTATTATCGATCTTTCTAACAAATTAAATGCTACTTACTTTTATGAAACGTTTCCTACAGAACATTATAATTCTGAAGGACGAGAAATCATTGCGGAAGAAGTGGGGAAATTTATAAATCAAATTCAACATGGAAATTAACGAAGCACAAAATATAGTCGATAAATGGATTAAGGAAATTGGAGTTCGCTATTTTAACGAACTAACCAATACTGCAATTTTAATGGAAGAGGTTGGCGAGGTTGCTCGAATTATGGCGCGTCGTTATGGAGAGCAAAGCGAAAAAGAAAGTGATAAAAATAAAGATTTAGGTGATGAAATGGCTGACGTTTTATTTGTTTTAATATGTTTAGCGAATCAAACGGGAATTAACCTAGAAGAAGCCTTGATAAAAAATCTTGAAAAGAAAACGAATCGTGATTTTGATCGACACAAGAACAATGAGAAGTTAAAATAAGATTAAAATCGTTAAAAGAACGTATCTTTACAGTCCATAATACAAGTAATTATATCATGCCATTAAAAAAATACAGCGAAGTACTTCAAACAGCTATGAAATTAGCTGGATTAGAAACGCCGACAGAAATTCAAAACAAATGTTTTTCAAAGTATAAACAAGGTGCTGATTTTATTGCTATTGCCCCTAAAGGAGCTGGTAAATCTACTTCTATTGTTACGGGAGTTATACAACGTTTAGAGAAAGCAACGGAAGACGATGCTCCACGAGCTATTATTTATGTTGCTGATAAAGAAAGAGCATTGGAAATGGAGGATTTATTCTTAAAATTAGCAAGAAGAACTGATTTAAGAATTGTAGTTGTTTATGACAAAGGTTTAAAAGTAAGACAAAGAATTGATTTATATGAAGGATCTGATATTGTTATAGGTACACCAAAACGAATACAAGAAATGTATCACCAAAACGGTATCAATACTGCAAATGTTAAATTATATATCATTGATGATGCTGATGAAATCATGAAACAAGGTTACCATATACAAATCAACCGAATTTATGAAAGTATCACAAAATGTCAATCGATTATCTACACAAATCAAGTAACTGATAAAATGGACAAAGTGGTTGATGTGATAATGAAAAAACCTGAATATATAGAAACTTCTGAAATTTTAGAAGATTAAATTTTATATTTTTCTTGGAAATTTTAAATATAATTTTTAACTTTCTTTCGCTTCGTTAAAACAATACTTATGAAAACAACAACTGAAGGTGTAGAAATTGCCGTTAATACAAATTATAGAGCTGACTTATCTAATATCATAGAAAATCAATTTTTTTTCAATTACACTATTGAAATAACAAATAATAATTCGTTTCCTGTACAATTATTAAATCGTAATTGGTTTATTTTCGATTCTATTAACGAACCTAGAATTGTAAATGGAGAAGGTGTTGTAGGAGAACAACCAATTTTAAAACCCGGCCAATCATTTTCTTACACAAGCGGTTGCGATTTACAATCAGAAATAGGTTACATGAAAGGTTTTTACACATTTGAAAATCAATTTACGGGAGATTATTTACAAGTATTTATCCCTACTTTTGAACTTTATTTTCCTGGAAAATTAAATTAAACTATTTGAAAATTCTTACATATTAAGCTCATCTAGATTAGATGAGCTTTTTTTTGTGATAAAATATTTTATAACGAAATAAAAAAAATCTGTTCTTAAAGCAAAATTGTAACCTAAATTACATTGCTAGACAACGAACATTAACTAAATTTACAAAAAATTATAAAATCTATGTCAAACGCGATTTTTACTGTACCAAGAGCAATTAACGAACCTGTTAAAGCTTATGCTCCGGGATCTCCGGAAAGAAGCGAATTATTAGCTACATATCAAAAAATGCTTCAACAAGAACCTGTAGATGTACCTATGTATATTGGAGGCAAAGAAGTAAGAACTGAAGATAAAAGGAGAATGGCCCCACCACATGATCATAAGATTACTTTAGGTCATTACAACCAAGGAAATGCAGAACATGTTGAACAAGCAATTGAAGCAGCATTAGCTGCTAAAAACGATTGGGCAAATTTACCATGGGAACAGAGAGCTTCTATCTTTTTAAAAGCTGCTGATTTATTAGCTGGACCTTTTAGAGCAAGAGTAAATGCGGCTACAATGTTAGCTCAATCAAAAAACGTTTTCCAAGCAGAAATCGATGCTGCATGTGAATTAATTGACTTTTTCAGATTCAACGTTCAATATTTAACTCAAATTTACAGAGAGCAGCCAGAATCTTTACCTGGCATGTGGAATAGATTAGAGTACAGACCTTTAGAAGGATTTGTTTTCGCACTTACACCATTTAACTTTACATCTATTGCTGCAAATTTATGTGCTGCTCCTGCAATGATGGGTAATGTTGTTGTTTGGAAACCTTCTAATACACAAATGTACTCTGCACAAGTTTTAATGGAATTATTCAAAGCTGCTGGCGTACCTGATGGTGTAATCAATTTGGTTGCTGTTGATGGAGCGACTGTAAGCAAAGTTATTTTCAATAATAAACATTTTGCTGGATTACACTTTACAGGGTCTACAGGAGTTTTCAGAAATTTGTGGAAAGGTATTGGAGACAATATTGAAAAATTCGTTTCTTACCCAAGAATTGTAGGTGAAACTGGAGGTAAAGATTTCGTGATTGCACACAAATCCGCTGCCCCTGCTGAAGTAGCAACAGCTTTATCAAGAGGTGCATTTGAATTCCAAGGTCAAAAATGTTCAGCTGCCTCAAGAGCATATATTCCACAATCTATTTGGAATGAAGTAAAAGACATCTTAGTAGAACAAGTGAAATCATTTAAAATTGGTTCCCCTGATGATACAAGTAACTTCATTAATGCAGTTATTGATGAAAAAGCCTTTGATAAAATATCAGGATATATTGATTTCATCAAAGAACAAAAAGATGCAGAGATTATTGTTGGTGGTACTTACGATAAATCTGTTGGATATTTCATACACCCTACTGTTGCAGTTACAACAAATCCAAAATTTAGAACATTAGTTGAGGAAATTTTTGGACCTGTATTAACTATTTATGTTTATGAAGATGATAAATTTGAAGAAACATTAGAATTATTAGATCAAACTTCTGATTATGCATTAACAGGAGCTGTTTTAGCAAATGACCGTTATGCTATCAATTTAGCATTGAAAAAATTAGAACATTCTGCTGGTAACTTCTACATTAATGATAAGCCAACAGGTGCCGTTGTTGGACAACAACCATTTGGTGGCGCAAGAGGTTCTGGTACTAATGATAAAGCTGGAGCTGCAATGAACTTATTAAGATGGGTTTCTGCAAGAACAATTAAAGAAACGTTTGTACCTGCAACTGATTATAGATATCCTTTTTTAGATTAAGATAAATTAATACAAAAATGGCTGTCAATAATGACAGCCATTTTTTTTAGTACCTTATACTATGTTTATCAATTTATAAAAAACTTAATTTTTCTTGTAATTAAAAACACGATTCCCTTTTCCTTCTTCGGTTAAAATTAATTCGCTCTTTGTGAATTTAGTTACACTATAAACATGTGTATCGACTGTTGAATCTGTA
>CALPVI020000210.1 GCA_943326975.2 Actinomyces viscosus
GGTAAAAGAATTTTAGCTGAAGGTGCTCAAGGAACAATGTTAGATATCGACTTTGGTACTTACCCATTTGTAACTTCTTCAAATACTGTTACTGCTGGTACTTGTACTGGATTAGGTATTGCTCCATCAAAAATTGGAAGAGTAATAGGTATTTTTAAAGCTTACTGTACTAGGGTTGGTAGTGGTCCCTTCCCTACTGAATTAGATAATGAAGTTGGTGAATTAATTCGTAAACAAGGTTTTGAATTTGGGGCAACGACTGGTCGCGCAAGAAGATGTGGATGGATTGATATTCCTGCATTAAAATACGCTATCATGATCAATGGTGTGACTGAATTAAATATGATGAAATCTGATGTCTTAGATTGCTTTGAAACGATAAATGTTTGTACTCATTATATCGTAAATGGTGAAAAAATTGATTACTTCCCATATGATGTAAATGATGTGGAAGTAACACCTGTTTTAGAAGAAGTAAAAGCTTGGAATACAGATTTAACAAAATTAACTACATATGCTGATAGTCCAAAAGAATTGAAGGATTATGTAACTTATTTAGAAGGTCTATTAGAGGTTCCAATTACGATTGTATCTGTTGGTCCAGATAGAACACAAACATTAGAAACAAAAAACTAATTTGAAAAATTGTTTTGACATAGTTAAAATTGCGCTTTTATTGAGCGCAATTTTTTTGTTTAGCACTTATGCTAAGTGTCAAAAAAATGTACTTGAACTTTTACCTGGTTCAGAAAAAATGGGTTATAATCAAAAACTAGGTTATCATTATTTAGTTGGTGGAGTAAATTTCACATATCAAGGTAATACAATGTATTGTGATTCTGCTCATTACAATGACAAAACTAACGAAGTAAAAGCATACGGAAATGTTCATATCACAAAAGAAGAAATAAATCTATTCTGTGATTCATTGTATTACAATGGAAACACACGAAAAGCAAAATTATGGAGTAGAGTTCGTGTTAGGGATTTAGAATACAAACTAACATCGGATACCGTTGAATACGATACAAAAGCTTCATTAGCTATTTATCGTTACGGAGGTAAAATAGAGAGTATTACAAAAAACGAAGTTTTAACAAGTAAAGTAGCTTATATGTATACCAGTGCCAAAAACTTTGTTTTTGGTGGAAACGTAGTATATAAAACTCCTGAACTTAAAATGAATACAGATACATTGAAGTATTTATACCAGAAAAAAACAATTCAATTTTTTGGACCAACAAAAATTCTAAACAAAGAAACTAAAATTTATTGCGAAAAAGGATGGTACAATACCGCTTCTGAAGAAGGGACGCTTTATAAAAAAGCGAAAATTTACGATAGAAGTAACATCATTTCAGGTGACACTTTAAACTACCAACCTAAAAAAGGCTTAATGATAGGAAGAGGTCATGTTTCCATAATAGATACGATTCAAAAAGTAGAATTTAAAGGTAATTATGCTTACTCAAATGAAAAAACGAATATTTATTTCATAACTGGTAAAACATTAGGTTTAAAATTATTAGAAGAGAAAAAAGACGACAAAATAATTGTTGATACTTTATTTATACATGCTGACACTCTATTTACATCCAAAGATAAAAAAGGAAATATTCAATCATTGAAAGGTTATCATGGAGTCAAATTATTTAAACAAGATTTACAAGCAAAGTGTGACAGTATTGATTATGCTATGAAATCAGGTCAAATGAAGTTGTATCATGCTCCAATTATTTGGGCTAAGAATTCTGAATTAAAGAGCGATTCAATGGTTGTATTTTTTAAAGATTCATTGATTGATCGAGTTAATTTATTCAACCATGCAACAGTAATCATGGAGATTGACTCTGGTAAATATTATAATCAAATTGGTGGGAAAATGATTAATGCATTTTTCAAAAAAAACGAGCTAATTCAAGCTGACGTTGAAGGAAATGCAAGGACAATATTTTATCCTGAAAATACAGAAAAATCAGATTCTACTACTGTAATTAAAAGATTAGGTATGAATCGAATTTATGCTAGCGACATTAAAGTCTATATTGATAGTAATGAAGTCAAAGGTATTACTTATCTAGATAAACCAGACGGAGTATTCTATCCGATGGATCAAATTAATAAAGAAGAACAATTTATTCAAGATTTTAATTGGAATCCTACATTAAGACCTAAATCTTGGAAAGAATTAATTAAATAAAGATTATTGAATCATAAACTTTATATGATTTACATTTATTAATATCTCATTAGGTAAAACAAAATAGGCTACCCAATTGAGCAGCCTATTAGATCTTGTTTCTATTTCAATTAATGGTTCTCTAAGCCTTCTAAATCCCAACGCTCAACACGTTGAACACCATCTACTTGTTCAAATTTACCCATTAATTGTTCTAAATGCTCCGTATCAAAAACTAATACTTTAATTCTACCCTCGAATACACCATCGTTTGTTTCGAAAGAAATAAAACGCATATCTACATTGTGTTGATTCGAAATAATTTCAGTTAATTTATTAACTAAACCAACGCTATCTATACCTAATAACTTAATTGCAGCCAAACGCTCTTTCAGGTCTTCTTTTCTCCATTTAGCTTTCACACATCTTGCAGCATTTTTAGACATTAAATGAACAGCATTCGGACATGTATTTCTGTGAATTTTAATTCCCTCATTGTTTGTTTCAAATCCAAATACTTCGTCACCTGGTAAAGGATTACAACATCTAGCAATTTGATAATTAATATTACTATAATGTTCACCGATTATAATTGTATCATTTTTATCAAATACTTCTCCTTCCGGATTTGATGCTTTGATATCCTTTGGAGTAACTGGTTTCTTTTTATCGTAAATTAAAACACCATTTTTCTCTTCGATTTCTCTAATTCTTGCTAAATCTAATTTTCCTTTGGCAATACGGAAATACATATCTATTGCGCTTGCATAACCAAAGAAACGTTCAATTGCGCTAATATTCTCAGCTATTAATCGAATATTGTATTGCTTTAATTTACGTTCAAGAATTTCTTTTCCATCTTGGGCAATTAATTTACGTTCATCATTTAAAGCATTTTTAATTTTTTGTTTTGCTCTAGCCGAAGTAACCATTCTCAACCAATCATCTACTGGCTTTTGTTTTGGGGAAGTAATAATTTCTAATTGATCTCCGCTTTTTAATTCGTAACTCAAAGGCACAAGACGATTATTTACTTTTGCTCCAATACATTTATTTCCAATATCTGTATGTAAATCATATGCAAAATCTAAAATTGTACAGCCATTTGGCAATACTCTTAAATCGCCCTTAGGAGTAAATACATAAATTTCTTCTCTGAATAGATTTAATTTGAAATCATTGACGAAATCCATAGCATTTGCATCTGAACTTTCCATCAATTCACGGATTTCTGCAATCCATCTATCAAATTTACTATCCTCAGAACTTGATTCCTTATATTTATAATGAGCTGCAAGTCCTCTTTCAGCAATTTCATCCATTCGCTTCGAACGAATTTGAACTTCTACCCACTTTCCAGTTGGAGACATTACAGTTGTATGCAATGATTCATAACCATTAGCTCTTGGAGTTGAAATCCAATCTCTCAAACGATCAGGACTCGGTTGATAAAAATCGGTTACAATACTGTAGATTCTCCATGCATCAGGTTTTTCTAATTCAATTGGAGTGTCTACAATAATTCGGATCGCAAAAATATCATATACTTCTTCAAATGGTATTGCTTTAGTAACCATTTTTCTATAAATAGAAGAAATGGACTTTGTTCTTGCTTTTATTTCAAAGATGTATCCCTCATGTAATAAAGCTTCTCGTATTGGATTTGTTAATCGACGAATAAAACGATCTCTAACTGTTTTTGTGGATTTTAATTGCGTTTCTATCCCTTTATAAACTTCTGGATCTGTATATAATAGTGATAAATCTTCCAATTCACCTTTGACAGAATACAAACCTAAACGATGTGCTAATGGTGCGTATAAAAACTTAGTTTCAGAAGCAATTTTCAATTGTTTATCAGGCTTCATAGATCCTAAAGTTCTCATATTATGAAGCCTATCTGCTAATTTAATTAACGCAACACGAATATCATCAGAAATCGTTAAGATCATCTTTCTAAAATTCTCTGCTTGAATCGAAACATTTTCATCAAAGACTTCAGGAATTTTTGTCAATCCATCAATAATCAACCGAACTTTTGGTCCAAATAAATCCTCAATATCTTGCAAAGTGATATGCGTATCTTCTACAGTGTCATGCAATAAAGCGCAACAAATTGATGTTGCACCTAATCCCATTTCCTCAGAAACGATTCTTGCTACAGCAATTGGGTGATAAATATAAGGTTCACCTGATTTTCTACGCATGTCTTTATGCGCTTCTACAGCAACATCAAAAGCTTTACGAATCATTTTAGTTTCATCTTTTGATTTCACTTTTGCTGTTCGCATCAAACTTTTGAAAGCATTTAATATTTCCTTTCTTTCTTTTTCTAAATCTATTTCAGGATA
>CALPVI020000211.1 GCA_943326975.2 Actinomyces viscosus
CCTAAACCGGCTCCCATTGGAAGCAATTTCTTTAAGTGAATTGAAACATTAGGAATTGAAAAAGCTTTTTGAAGTAAACGAAAAGCCTTTACACACAGATTAGATTCTGTATCCCCATCAATTACTAAACCAGACTGAATAAATTCAAACTTGTCTGCAGGTAGAATTTCTAAAATATCTGTGTAAGGTATTTGAATCATTACAGTTTCTAACTCATGATAACCATCGTTTCGCTTAAACAAAACTTTTAAGCCTAAATTAATTTTCGCAGGAGGAAATAATATCATACAACAAAGTTAGTAGAACAAAACTATTTTTTGTAACTTTACCATCTCAAATTGAATAAAAAATGGCAATATATTTAGACTTCGAGGAACCAATTAAGGCATTAGAAGAACAAATCGAGCAAACAAAAGAAATTGGTGTAAATACCAATATCGATATGAGCGACAAAGTGAAAGAGCTTGAAAATAAATTAGTTGAAACAACTAAAGATATTTTCGCAAACTTAACTCCATGGCAACGTGTTCAATTATCAAGACACCCTGATAGACCATATACATTAGCATACATTGACGCTGTTTCTAACGGAACTTTTCAAGAATTACACGGAGATAGAAGTGTAAAAGACGATAAAGCGATGGTTGGCGGCTTTGGTTTGTTGGATGGTAAAACAGTAATGTTCATCGGACAGCAAAAAGGTATCAATACTAAAATGAGACAGTACCGTAATTTCGGTATGCCAAATCCTGAAGGATATCGTAAAGCGTTACGATTAATGAAATTAGCTGAAAAATTCAATAAACCAATTGTAACATTTATTGATACTCCGGGAGCTTTCCCTGGTTTAGAAGCAGAAGAAAGAGGACAAGGAGAAGCAATTGCAAGAAACATTTACGAAATGATGCGTTTAAAAGTTCCTGTAATTTGTGTAATTATTGGTGAGGGTGCATCTGGTGGTGCTTTAGGCATTGGAGTTGGTGACAAAGTTGTTATGTTAGAAAATACATGGTATTCTGTAATATCACCAGAATCATGCTCTTCAATTTTATGGAGATCTTGGGATTACAAAGAAAAAGCTGCAGAAGCCTTGAAATTAACTTCAACAGACATGAAACAACTTAAATTAGTTGACGAAGTAATCAAAGAACCATTAAATGGAGCTCATAGAAATCAATCAGAAATTTTCGTTACAGTAAAAAAAGCAATTTCTGAATATATTAAAGAATTAGAACCTCAAGCGGCAGAAAAAAGAATCAATGATCGTATTGATAAATTTAGCGCAATGGGAGTTTGGAAATAATTAATTAAAACTTAGAAAAAGAGATCATTTTGGTCTCTTTTTTTTTACCCAACTAAATTCAAATAAAAAAGATAAATATTTGAAAATCTATCAATTAGCTTTTTAAGCAAAAAATTTCTAAAGATAAGACAAAAAAAATTATACATAGTTATTAAAAACACTATGCAATTGGTGGAATAAAAACTATATTTGCCGTTTTTCAAATATATCTTTTGAAAAATAGTTTTAAAAAATAAAATATACAATTTTTATGCCAAAAATTAGTCTTTTACTTTTTGTAATGTTTGTGTCAAGCATTTTTTATGCACAAACAACTCGTGTAATTAAAGGTAAGGTTATTGATCAAAAAACAGAAAGACCTGTTGAAGAAGCTGAATTAACTATTCAAAATCGCACGACAAAAAAGGCCTATGTTACAGAAACAACTGATGAAGGGGATTTTGAATTCAAAAAAATTCCTTACGGCACTTATGATTTAGTAGTAACAGATAAAGATTATCAAAAAAAGACGTTAAATACATTTACTTTAACCGAAGCACACCACGATAATTATACATTTGATATCAAAAGACCTTTTTCAATTTCTTTGAAAGTTACATGGATGTTTAACTGGGGAGATAAAAAAATTGAAACAAAAAATGGAAAAATTGTTTACAAAGAACATTATTGGTCTCATTTTGCTGCTAAAATATTATTGACATTTTATGGAATTTGCCTTTTCATGATTTTCTTCTATAGTATTTTACAGTTATCTTTATCAATTGCTTACGCAAGAAACAGAAAGAAAAAAGCACAAGAAGTTAAACCAGAATTTAATCCTGAAAAAACTCCAAAAGTTACAATTCAATTACCAATGTACAATGAAATGTATGTTGCTGAAAGAATCATTCAACAAGTTTCTGAGTTTGAGTATCCTTTAGATAAATTCCAAATTCAAGTTCTTGATGATTCTACAGATGAAACAAAAGATTTAATTGCAGCTAAAGTAGCAGAAGTTGCAGCTAGAGGTGTAAATATTCAACATGTTCACAGAGTAGATAGAACAGGTTATAAAGCTGGTGCACTTGATGCGGCAATGGATAAAGTGGAAGGAGATTTCATCGGAATTTTCGATTCTGACTTTATGCCTGAAAAAGATTTCTTACAAAGAACTATGCCTTATTTCGAAGATTCATCGATTGGTGTAGTTCAAACTAGATGGGGACATATTAATAAAGATTACTCTATTTTAACTGAATTACAAGCGTTTGGTTTGAATGGACATTTTGCTATTGAACAAGGAGGTAGAACTGCTGCTGGTCATTTTATCAATTTCAATGGAACAGGTGGTATCTGGAGAAAACAATGTATTGAAGATGCTGGAGGTTGGGAACACGATACTTTAACAGAAGATTTAGATTTAAGTTATAGAGCTCAAATTTTTGGTTGGAAATTTAAATATTGTGAAGATGTAATCGCACCAGCCGAATTACCAATTACAATGTCAGCATTAAAAAACCAACAACATCGTTGGATGAAAGGTGGAGCAGAATGTTTTATCAAAATGTGGAAACGTCTTTTAACTGCTAAAAACGTTAAATTCATGGATAGAGTTCATGGTTTATCACATTTATTTAACTCATCTTTGTTCCTATTTATCTTAACATTATCAATGTTAAGCTTACCTATTTTACATATAAAAGATAGTTTCTCAGATTTAAACTACTTTATACAATTTGGATCGATTTTCATTTCAAGTACGATTTTCTTGATGTACTTTTATTGGCTTTCATACAGAGATAAATCTGGAAAGTCATTTAAAGATTTAATTCGATTTATTGGACGTTTTTTCCAATTCCTTATAATATCTATGGGGTTATCATTAAGTAACACTGTAGCGGTAATAGAGGGTTATTTAGGGATTAAGAGTTCATTTGTTAGAACACCTAAATTTAACGTGCTTAAAAAAGGAGAATCTAAATCAAATAAATACGATAAAAAGAGTTTATCTATTATTAACATAGGCGAAGGTTTATTAATGTGTGTATTTGGATTTACAGCAATTAATCGAGCAATCTATGGTGATTTAGGAATGGTTCCATTTCACTTGATGCTTGCAATAGGTTACGGAGCGGTATTCTTTTATACAATCGCAGAAATTAGAGAAGCAAACAAAAATGCTTAATACAAAAAGAGGAACAATCGTTCCTCTTTTTTTATCTTTTCTTTTTAGGAACTGGATCTTCTCCAAACCCTCCCAAAGGATGACACCTCCCAATTCTTTTCAACCCTAAATAAGTGCCTTTAATTACTCCCCATTCATTCAATGCCTCAATCATATAATGAGAACAAGTTGGATTAAATCTACAACTAGCAGGAAAAATTGGACTAATAAACCACTGGTAGATTTTTACAATAATTAATACTGGAAAAATAAAAATCTTCTTTATGTATTTCATTTAAACGATTATAAACTTTATTCTATCAAAAATACTCTTTTTATTCAAATATTATTCTTTACCATTATAGCATTCATAAAACACTATATTTCTTTGGTTTCACGCATTTTTTTCATTAAATTTGATAAGTGTTCCAAAATAAATTTACCATGTTAAAATATCTATTTATTGTATTGGTATTGCCTATTGTTTCATATACTCAGAAAGCTAACTGGGAAACAGAAAAAATAAAGGTAATTAAAGATGACAATAGCAATATCGTTATGGATGCTACTGCACTTTATAATGATGAATGGGTAAATTTACCTCAACCACAATTTTGGAGACAAATCATGAAATTAGCTCCTGATTCATGCTTGATAAATACTGCAGCTTCAAGAATTGTACTTGCAAAAATGTCTTACAAAGACTGGAATGCTCAAACAGAAATAAGAAAAGAATTTGTTAGAGATAGCTTGAGAATTGCTTATAATTTGGATTCAAACGAACGAATTTTTGTTACAACAGGAAAGAATGATTTTTATCGTTTTAACGATGTATATCCAACTATTTCAAAAGGTGTAGAAGTATTTGAATCAGTCGGTGTAGACCCATGGTATGCGCAAGCAATTCTTCTAATCGAAAGTCCAGGGCAATTGAAAAAATCAATCACTGGAGCATATGGCGCTTTTCAATTAATGCCAAGTGTTGCAAGAGCTATGGGATTAATAGTAAACAATACTATTGATGAAAGAAAAGACTTCGTAAAATCTGCACAAGGATCTGCTTTACTTTTGAAA